>JAJDBG010000154.1 GCA_029261475.1 Nitrospinaceae bacterium | reverse complement strand
TGCGTCCGCCATTGCCGCTGGTCAGAGCGTCGGCGTAGAATTCTGTGTTGGAATAGACATTCGTGTTCTGCGCGTTCTGGACACTGCCTTTGCCTTGAAAGTCGCCGCCGACTAAAATTTCGCCTCCTCCGAGGTCGCCGGACACGTCGATTTTTGTTCCGCCGAGCAGGTTGAGATTTTCTCCCAGAAGGTGAACCGTTCCGCCTGTTTCATTTTGGGCATAGCCCGTGGCATCGAGAGTTCCGCTGACTTGAACGTTTCCTGCACTGCCTCCAGAGAGGATGATCTTGCCGTTTTTTTGTTGAAAGGATTGTGCCTGAATGACACCGTCCATATTGACGACATTGTCTACGATGTCTTTGGCTGAGTTGACGTCGAGACGAACGATTCCTGCGTCGGCGAAAATACTGCCTGAATTGGAGAGCAGAGAGTTGAGTTCCTCGCCGTCGGGACCGATCACTTTTTCTGTCACCTGACTGTTGAGTCCGAGGTTGACCAATTGATCGCCATACAAGTCGAGGGTGAAGGTGTTCGCACCCGCAAGGGAGACTCTTCCCAATTTGGCGTTGATGATTCCTTCATTGGCAACGCCGGGCGCGACCATTGCTAGCAGGCCGCCGTTGGCTACATTGAGCGTGCCTCGGTTGATGATGCTTCGGGCGATGTCGGGAGCGATGCTGAAATTATAGTTCCCGGCCATGAAGTCGGAATTGGATATGTCGCTGGTCGTGGCTACGAGACCGTTGACGTCGACCTGGGAATTTTTCCCAAAGAGAATCCCGTTGGGGTTGATGAGCATGAACTGTCCGTTGGAGGTCAACTTTCCGAAAATATTTGAAGGGTCGTCGCCGATCACGCGGTTCAGTGTGACGCCGCTGGCACCGTGCGATAATTGAAAATCGACTTGCTCAGGATTGGCGATGCTGAAGGAGTCCCAGTTGATGATCGCTTTTTGTGAACTTTGATTGACGGTGAGTTGGGTTGCCGAGTTCTGGGTCGTTGTCGCAGAGCCTGCTTGTACAGCAGGGTTGGACGGCAAAGCGAAAACGATAGCAGGCAAGAGTCCGATGAGCTGAACGAGAAAGAGGACAAATACAGCCAAGCCTCGTCCGGGTTTGGCGAAGGTCTGAAAAACCTGTCTGCGTCGTCGCTTGTTGGAAACACTCGATTTTTTCCCGAGCTTTGGGCTCGAAATTTTTGTGAGCGAGGTATTTTTTGCAAGGGCCTGTTCGCCCAGTTTCATTAAATTCATAGTCAATACCTTGCCGTTAGTCCAAAGAAAACCCGCGTATCGTCATCCCCTTCGGAGGAGACAATGTCGTCGATAGGTTTTGCAAACTCGAGATAGCCCGAGAAATGATTATCAATATTGAATCGTGCTCCAAAGCCGATAGAATTCAGATCAAGCTGTGATTCGCCGTCGACGGTTCGACTGCGTAGCCAGACCGATCCCGCATCGTAGAAAGCGTAGGCTTGTAAATTACGTAGATAAGGCTTCTGAATGTTGAACGATTTCTGAAGTTCCAGCTTGAAGGCGATGCCTGAATCGCCAGTGATTTCTGAGGAATCGAAGGCACGTCCAAACTGCGAGCCACCAAAGCCGAATTCTTCCAGAGAGAGTAGCGGGTTGAACGCGTATTGCCAAGAGACCGAGCCGAGCACAGACCATGAAGGAGCGATTTCCTGCAAGCGCAAGAATTGTCCCGAAAGTTTTGTGAAATCACTGGTTCCTCTTTCACGCGATAGCAGGGCACTGCCCGTTTCGGTGGCGTTGAAGACATTCAGTCCCTGACTCAATGAGAAGTTGACTTGATTGATGCCGCGTAAGGAATCCGCAACATCGTAGCTGGCTCCAATTTCAAGGACCCGTAGCCGGTCAACAGAATTGGGTGAGTTTAGAATGTCGGTCTGAGAATCTTTCCCTGTGAAGCCGAAAAAGCCTGTCAGATTTTCTGATCGTGATCTGAGAAAAGGATGCGATACGCGAAAACCAATGCTGGAGCTGACGCCATCCACTTCAAATATTTTTAGAGTGTCGCCTGGATTAGAGGAACTCAAAGAACCGGAAAGGAGGAAACGTGTCCCTTCTTTCAAAATCGGTATTTCATAAAATCCGCTGAAATATTTCAGCTCGTCACTTTGCGCAGTGACAACCCCTTGCGCCCCAAGCCGACCATAGCCTTTGAGAGGGCTGTTCCATGTGGCATTCCCGGAAAATTGATAGGGTCCGTTGAAGACTGTGCCGCGATTGTCGAAACTTGCAGTTGCGTCGTAATTTTTATTTTCCAGAACAATGTCCAGCCGCGATGCGCCCGTGTTTGTCGAGGAAGGGGTCAACACAGATTTGACGGTCACGCCGGGGAGGTCGTCTATCAGTAAAAGATAGCGTTCCAGATGCTTGGCGAGTAAAGGCCGTGCAGACAATAATTTTTGCCTGAAATCGTTGAGCAATACTTTGGGGCCGCGTACGTCTCCCTTGAAATTGACCTGATCGATATAACCTTCGATGATTTGAATGCGGACCACACCATCGGCAATTTCCTGTGGCGGTATAACAGCTTTGGTCAGTATGTAACCATCGTTCCGGTACTTTGCGGTGATGGCTGAGGCCATTCGGTAGACATGAGCCAGAGAAATCGTTCTATTCAGATAATTTTTGTAAAGCTTTGCGAATCGTTTTTTACTGTAAATCGTAGATCCCGAAATGACGAGGCTCTTCAGGTAGAATTTGATTTTCTTTAGCTCAGAAGGTTCCGATGGCTTGAGCGTTTCCGGCTCGAGAGGTATGACTGTCGCCTTGGGTTGATTGGGCGCACGAAATCGAAGGTCGAAACGTCCCGGCGCTGCCTGTTGCAGGGTTTGGTCTCGTCTCTCAGAGTTGATTTGAGCGTGGGCGGTCAAAGGGTTCAAGAGTAATTCCCCTGATAAAAAGAAAGCACTCCCCATGAGGAGGGCGATCAATTTCGGAATAAAATTTAACTCTAAGTTTCTAATCACTTCGGAATCATTCTATATTTAATATTTAACGGCAATTTTTGTGCAGAGACAAGTCTATTAAAGCTTTATTTTCCAAATACTTTGAAAACCCGCGCCTTGTTCAAAAAGTGGAAAATAGGGACATCAATGCACTGCTATTAAGGGCTTTTTTGCTCTAAATAGTTGATAATCAGCAATAAACGCTATTGTCCAACCCCTTTTCAAGCAAGGCTTATGCCAAAATAAAGGTGCGAGATGGATGCATAAGCATATTTCCTTACAGGCAAAAGGTTATTTGTTGGGGAATTTTTTTATACGAGGAGAGTTGAGCGATATGAGAGGGGAAAAGCTTGCCTGATATCGTCAATTTTTTGCCGGGTCAATTTTTTAGTTGCTGATAACAGATTCCCAAAGTCGGTAGAGTACCGCCCCTACAGATATGAGAATTGTTATAATAATGATTGCAGGATTGAATAGAGGCGAATCGGGATCGTCGCGTTTCGATTTGAAACGGATGTTCAAAGCATAAATCACAGCAAAAGTTGGAATGAGTATATAACCCGATAAATAGAGCCATTCATTGATAGTCATTTTGCTCTCGGTATAATGAATGTTGTTTCAGTTGGAAAACCGACCGTTCAATAATTTACAGTGCTAGCCTTGTTTTTGCTAAAATGAACCCGTGTGTTTCATGGATAAAAATATCAGACCCTAATTTTCCTATGCCAAAAGACAATTCATCAACGGAAGTAGAGCTCATTATTCCACTTTTCCCCTTACCCAATACGGTTTTTTACCCTGAGACTTTTTTACCCCTGCATATTTTTGAGCCACGTTATCGAGAGATGACTCGCGATGCATTGGATGGAGATGGAAAAATTGGAATGGTCCTGCTCAAGCCAGATTATGAAGCAAAGTATTTTGATCGACCCAGTATCCATAAGGTTGGGTGCATGGGCAAGATCGAAAAACACATGCAACTGCCAGATGGAAAGTTCAATTTTACTCTCAAGGGGCTGAGTCGGTTTAAAATCATTGAAGAGATAAACGACAAGTCTTACCGTCGGGCGAGGGTTTTGATTTGGGAAGATTTCAACGACAGCAATACCGAAATTAGCCTGGACGAACGAGCATTGGAGTTGACGAAAAAATTTGATATTTATTGTGACAAACTCAAAGAACTGGGAGTTGGCAAAGATTATCCCTCTTTGGAATCTTGTAAAACTCTCAGCGCGCTGGTGGATACTTTGGCTATGGAACTCGATTTTCCGACAGAGAAGAAACAGTATTTTCTAGAGGAACGCGACGCTAAAAAAAGAGCAGATGCTTTATTGTTTGAGTTGAATTTGAAATTTAATTTGATCGCTATTTCTTATCAACGAAACAAAAACATGAACGATCCGAACTGGAACTGAAAATAATAAAGCAAAGTTATTTGTTTTTATGGAGGAATTGATTATGAAAAAAGCATTTCGAGGGAAGTTTTTCGCCTGTGTGTTTTGTGTCATCTATTCTGCGACGATGATGGGAGTTGCCCTTTTTGGACATTAAATTTTTAAAATCCAAAAAAATTCTACTGAGCCTCGCCGTTTTGGGCGGCTTTGTCGCATGCGGTATTTCTTATTTTATTTTGAATTATCATTACAACTGGATTCCCAGTCAACTTGTTGAGCTGGCTAGAAAACCGGAACTGGTAAAAAAACCGCCCGCAAAAGCTTGTTCGGAATGTCATGCTGATATTTTTTCATCCTGGGAGAAGAGTCGACATTCAAAAGCCTGGGTCAGTGAGTTTTACGTAGAAGATTCAGAAAATCATTCCAAAGAAAAATGCTTGCCCTGTCACATTCCTCAAACGGTGAATCCGGGCACCAAGCCCGATCCAAGGTTGGACAATAGGGACGATGGTGTGTATTGCGTTTCTTGTCATTTTAAAGACGGTGCAATGCGTGGGCCTTACGATTTATTTTCTCCGTCGCATCCGACACGTGAAGTAGGAGAGTTTCGAAAGTCTGTTTTTTGTGGTTCTTGCCACGAAAAAACTTTTAAGGAGTGGGAAACGACGGACCGTGCGCGGTCTTGCCAATCCTGTCATATGCCTAGACAAATGGGACGTCTGACGCAAAAATTTCCGCTCAGTTTTATGCATCAAAAACGTCAGGTTGCGGATCACTCTTTTCCGCATGGCGCAATCGAGCCGAATGATATTTTGATGGAGTTTGAATTTCAGGATAAAAGGGCGACCTTATCGCTGACTAATTTAAAGGTTCCTCATAATTTCCCGACGGCGGATAACGGAAACCCGCGCTTGTATGCCTATCTTTCATTTTTAGACACAAAGGGTGAGGAAGTTTCGAGCGAAAAAGAAATCATTGCTCCGCAAAAAGAAACGGCACTGCCGTGGCAGAAGGCCGTCGTCTATAATTACAGAATCGCCAGCCAGGCTTCCAAGGTTCGGGTGAGTCTTCAATACAAGCCGGCCTGGTCAAAAGAAAAAACGGAAGTCATTGTTCGCGAATTCACTCGGGGTGAAGCCGGATAAATAGCAGTGTATAAAAATACTTTAAACAACGAATGGGTCTTAGCCGTAAAGGATTTCAAGGTTGTTAGAGACAACTCGATTAATACTTAAGTCGAAAGGAAGTGCCTCTATGGAAAAAAACAAATGGATGGGAATGTTCTGGATAATGTTGGTTTTTACAGGCTGGTTGGCATCCCCGGCTTTGGCTAAGGATGTTGTTATCAAAGAGCCGCCAAAATCTTTGGACAAGTTTTACCCGCCCGCTGCGAAAGAGCCCAAATGGATTCAAATCATGCATAAAATGAGTGGCCACTATGGTGGCATTTTTATGAACATGAAAGTTAAAGATTGGGAAAACGTTGACAAGCACGCGCAGGGCCTGGCTGATGCCTATGAAGAGGCTTCTAAAATGGTTCCTGAATGGGAAGAATATTTTGATGTGAAAGCCGCTAAAGAGTTTGTGACTGCGGCAAAAACACACGATCCCAAAGAAATAGGAGCGGCTTCAAAATCTGTGGGCAAGACTTGCGGCAAGTGTCACGATGACAATCTGGTGGCTGTGTGGACGAAGTATCATTGGCCTTCAGTGGAGCATATGAAACTGGAAGATCCTATTGATGAAAAGGAAATGGAGTATGGCAAGTACATGCATCTTATTTCCAATTCTTTCAAAGGTGTGACTGTTAATTTTGGCGATGGTAAAAAGGATTTGGCGGCGAAGGCCGCGAAGGATTTCAAGAAACGTTATATGGAATTGAAATCGACTTGTTCAAAATGTCATACCGATCAGGGAGTCAAACATTTTTTTGTTGGCGAATCTGTGGAAAAAGCTCTTGATGGATTGTCTGAAGAATTAGCCAAAGACAAGCCCAACCCCGGAGCGGTGTGGAAAAATGTTGGCATTGTTGGATCGCAGGGTTGTAAGAAATGTCACCTGACACATAGAGCCTACGCTGTTTTCCAGGAAATATGGGAAGATCCCGCTGAGGCGAAAAAGTAAAATAGCCCGCTATAAAGCTTGAGCATTGCGTCCAGTGGTCAACGCCACTGGGCCTCGCTCAAGCTGATAGGGCGATCACCGTTTGTTTTAAGATTCTTCGCAATACTTTGCAGTCCTCCCATTAAGTTCCCCGAAATAAACTCTGCTTCTCCCGGCCCTTTGTACCTGCGTGAAAAAACCGACAGTCTCTGTGCGGTTCGCAATTCAAATTGACGTTGAAGGGATTCCTCAAGATACGGTGACAGATTCTTTGTGGGTGGTGTTTGCCCAATGCGGTGTTTCAGAAGATTGAGAAAGCTTTGATCGGTTTGCCATTTGAGCGGTGGGACCAAAGCCGTGGGCGAATGTTCCAAAAGGGAATTGTCGTCGGTGATGGTGTCTGCTGATTCCAGAAATGCTTGCAAGGGTTTGCCGTCGGTCAGAAAAAAATCTGCAAAATCCAGATAAGATCGAATGCCGATTTCCTGTGCCATCGTTTTAACTTTTTGATTTTTCATTAGCTCATCGAAACGGTTTTTGTCGAGCTGAATGGGTTGATCGGAGCCGGCAAGGAGAACGATGCGTGTGAGAAAACTGTTCCACACGGTGACATGTGGAAAGCTTTCCTGAAATGTTTTGATGATGGCGCGTGCGTCTTCAGGGCCTACCAAATGCAAGGGAAGCCATTGCAGGAAGAGGCCGCCGGGATTCATCCGCTGGTTCGCCAGCTTGTAAAATTCTTTGGAATAAAGATTGACGACTCCTGCTTGAACAGGCGACATGGGCTCCAGGGTGATAACGTCGTAGCTTGTCGGAGTCCAGCGCATGTAAGTCCTGCCATCCTGAATACTCAAGTTGATATTGGATTTTTGCAGAACATCTTTGTTCCAGCGTGAAAACCAATGTGCCATGTCCAGCACGTTGCGATCGATTTCTACAGCGTCTACAGAGACCCCGGGGAAAAGTGACACCGCTCCCAATGTGGTTCCCGTACCAAAGCAAATGACGAGTGCTTTTTCAGGGTGGGGATGCAGAGCCATCGGGACAAATCCCATCGCTTGCATGTAGGCACTGCCGCCCACCGAGTCGGAACTGGTCGCGGTGCTGAATCCATTCATGTAGATCGTGCGCGCGCCGCTTCTCTCATCTTCAATGACCCCCAGAGTAGAAAAATCGCCTTCCTTATAATCAAGCAGTTTGATGGATTCTTTGGGCACATCGATTTCGACGCGAGTGAAATTTCCTTTTCCCAACTGATCCATTCCGATTCGAGGCGAAACCGCACTGAAGCTGATCCCTAAAGAAATGAGGAGAGCACAAAGGACAATGGCGTTCTTCGATTTGCTCCATTTCATGTGCAGGGATAAGGCAATGAGGGAAAGGGCGATCATTCCAAAAAACAGGACGAACAGGCTGAGACGAATTCCCATCAGGGGAATGAATAGAAAAGGCGCGAGAATGGTTCCTAATACCGCACCCAGTGTGTTGGCGGAATAACTACCACCTAGTGTTTTGCCGACGGACCCGAACAGTGAAAAATTGATCCGGTTTGCGATGGGGAAGATGAGGCCGAAACCGAGAGTGGGGATGAGCATCAATCCAAAGGCGAATGCAGAGCGTATGAGCAGAGTGCGCCCCGCCGAACTATCGAGTCCGTAAAAAATCTGATCCGCCTGCTGAGTCCATTCCGTCAAATGATCGAACAGAGGCATGATGGCGATACAGGAGACGCCGATCAAAATTTCCACAAGCAGGAAATACAAAACCCAATCGGATTTTTCCGGCAGGAAACTGGCTATCCAGCTTCCCAATGCAATGCCGAATAGAAAACAGGCAAGGATGAGGGCGAATGAAAAAAGCGCACTTCCCAATGGAAAAACCAGAATGCGTGTCCACAGGATTTCTCCCGAAAGCGAGGCCATCCCCGAATAAATGAAGAGCAGGAGCAAGAGCCATTGCAGGCGACCGAGGGGTTCCCGGGATTCCGTCTTGGCAGATTTTTTATTTTGCCTGGTTTTTGGGGGTGTCGTGTCGACCTCGCTAGTTCCCATTGTTCGTTGTCTCAATAGGAGGATGAACGCCAGAACGAGAAAATTCATCAAAGCGGCCGAAACAGTTGCGCCGCGAACACCGAACCATTGTACAGCGACCGATTGCGCGTAGAGGCAACCAAGGACGGCACCGAATGTATTGAGACCGTACAAGACACCAACATTGGAAACAATGGCGTGGGCCTCGTTTCGTATGAACCAGCGTCCAAGAATGGGGAGCGTTGCCCCCATGAGAAAAGTGGCCGGAAGCATGAGTAACGTTCCCAGGCAAAATTCAAAAAAGTGAAGCCAGAATCCGCCGCCCCCCGTTAGCGAAAAAAAAGTGGGGTAGGCCGACTCAAGAAGTTTCAATATCCAGGGGAAGGCGAGTCCGTATAATCCAATGGCCCCTTCGAACAATCCATACAGCAAAAGGGGAAAATCAGAATCCCGTTCCTTGGGAATCCGATCTAGATATTTGGAAATGACCCAGGCACCGAGGCCGAGGCCCGTCATGAAGGCACAGAGAACGGCACTGATCGCGTACAAGGCTCCACCAAATATCAGTGCCAGACGCTTGATCCAGATCAACTCATAGACCAGACTGGCGGCTCCGGAAAATAACAGGCAGAGATAGACCAGGTATTTATCGAACAACGGGCTTCTTTCGTTGGAATGCTTTGAGATGGATTGTCTCCTTAAATGGCTGATGTTCTGGGACGGTCATCATATATTGTGGGAGAGAATCTTGCTAGCCAGAATTTGCAAGGTGAGTGCGTTTGCGGTCATTATTCAAGGCCTTCACAAATTTTTTCAGCCGATTTAAATGATCTGCTTTTTTGTCGAGAGGATTCCAAAACCTTGTCACTGTCTAGGAGAGCGGTGTTTTGTTTGAGAATCTTTTTTGGTAAATTGCCCATAGTTGATTTCCTCCATCAATCAAACACAGTCCGCAAAAAAACAAAAATAGAGGATAAACAGGCGCGACAAATCGAGTCACTAAGCCGGGAAACGATGTGACCGATAAATAAGAAAGCATCAGCAATCGGCATGAAATGGCTATAAACAGGATGGCGTTGATTAGCAATAATTCGCTGGTGGAGCGGGTTGCAATGGCTCTTCCCAGGCTTATAAAGAATAGGAATAGGGCGGGCCACGCCAAATATTGAATTCCAATCTGGTAGAACTCCCCAATTTTTTTTAAATTTTGAATGACAAAAGGAACCTTGAAATTTCCGGTGGAATTAAAATTAGTATTTTGAAAAACTTGATTGACTTCGATCTTTAGTCCATTAGAGTCATGGCCCTTTATCAATTCAAAAAGCGGTACACGCGCGATTTCCCCATTTTCGCCCAAGACAATCATCAGGCATTTACTTGTCACGCAGGTAGTCCGAAGATTGAAGCGAATTCTGGAGGCTTTTGATTGAAGATCTTTAGCGTCCTTATTTTTGATTTCCCGGGTTTCGAGTGTGAGTTTGTTGGATGTGTTTGTGGGATTTTCAATATAAATGGTTTTGATGGGCTGAACGTCACTCGTGATATTTCCACGAATTACCAATTGGCTTTGGTTTAGATAAATCTGAGAATTGGTTATTCCTTTTAAGATATCCTTCAAAACAAAATCGCCTGTGCTCTTCCCATAGCTCACGGAAATACCCTGAAGTGAGAATAAAAAATGAGCCGCATCCCACATCTTGCTGACGGTTTCCCTTACGTATTTCCAGCGGAACACAGGAGCCAGAGTGTTTCTGGGTGCATGGCACTCAAGTAATTTTTTATCGCAGGCCTTGTTTATTTCCTCAGACAAGCGGGCGTAAAATTTACGGGCTTCCGGGGCAGATCGATAATATCCCGCCAAAGACACAGCACTTCTCAAGGCGAATATAAAATGCGTCGAACGTATTTTCCCATCACAGGGATTTATGGCATTTGTTATACATCCTTCCCGAGCCCAACCCTTCCCGGAAGTACCTTCAAGGTAAGGTTGCAGTTCCCTGAAGGCGGGACTGACCTCGTATACTTTTTCGCGGGCATCATGGGGAATTATTATGAAGCGTTCTCCGCTATGTTTGACCCGGGAAAGTGCGCCGTATGCGGATTTAAATTCCAGTTGTTTGAATTCAACAACATCATAGACGCCATATTTGAGGTAATTGATCCCTGCAACCAGATGGATGCTTGCGTAAACAATGATTATGGGCAACAGGGCAAGCCCTGCTTCCATTTTCACCACAGTCCAGCTAAAACCCTTTTCGCGACACTTGTCCCAAATCAAGACAATCAGGGTGAAAGGAAATATTGGTAAAATCCAAACCCCTTCCATACGCGTTATCCAGAAGAACGATAAAACCAAACCAAAACCTATTGCGAGACAGATTCGGGCACCCCATCGTTGGTTGCGCTTATTGAACCAAATAAGGGTCATGGAAACGACCAGTACGGTCAGAGGAACGAAGAGCCCTTCCCGGACCATTCGGGTCTGGTTGAGGGTGTAGACCATAGGATTGAATAAATAGAAAACAAAAAGAAGCAAACGTATTCCCTGTTGATGAACATAGGGCGCAATACTCTTGATAAACACAGCACCTGTCACGACATACAATATGCCCTGCCCAAACAGGATAGGCGTGCCAACCAGGAAGTTAAAGGCAAGCCAAACAGAATAAAAAGGTTCTTTCAGTAAAGTCAGTTGGTCGTAATTGCCCAGCCAGTTCCCATTCAATAAATTAAAAGCTTCTTTTAAATACAATTGATCGTCGTGGGCGGCGTGTGTCAACAAAGGAACAGGCAAACCCAGGATCAACCAAAGGTAAATGGCCGAAACAAGAAGGAAAAGTATGAAATATGTTTTGGTGAAGGGCATGTTGATATGAGTGTGTTTTCCCACTACCTGAAATAAAGGGGGATCGTAACAGACTTAGTCCTGGAAGTAATCCAGAACCGTTATTTTGTTAGCTTGCCAGATGCATTTTGTAGGAGACCTTAATTTGATGCAACAGAACTCAATTTTAAAGGCTTTTCTTTTTTGATATTGTGGGAATTTTCCCTTTAGTCTCAGTCTCTTATATTTCTCAACATTATGATAGATATCTAGTTTGCCTACACTTCAAAATGGATTGTGAGGGCTTTTGGGGAAAGATTGAAACTTGCTTGAAGGAATGGTAATCTCTAAAGAAAACTTTAATCTGGAGGATGAATAGTGAAGTCGTTGCGTTATTTCTTATTGTGTTTGTTGGTGGGGACAGGGTTTCTTTTGCAATCGAAATCAACCGTGTGGGGTGATCCCGGTGACGGTGTTTCGTACTCCGTAGACATTCCCGATGTTGTCGCCACAGTCAATGGCGTGGAGATCGACTCGCGTTATATCAAATTCCAGTTAGAGCGTATTGTCAAGATGAACAAGCGGCCTTTGACAGGTAATGAAAAGGCTCGTATTTTGAAGGATATTGTGGACAAGGAAATTGTCCGAGAGCTGGTTTTGCAAGAAGGCAAATCGCAAAATAAAAAATTGCCTGACGAAATTCTGGAAGCTGAATTTGGTAAATTGAAGTCTTCTTATGAAACCGAAGAAGAGTTCCAGAAGGCTCTGAAGGAACGCGATATTTCTGAAAAGGATTTGCGTCGTTCGATTGAGATAGATTCTCTGGCTCAAATGTTGATTGGAGAGGAGATCAAGGGAAGTATTGAAATCACTGACGAAGAGACGCGTTCTTTTTACGATCAAAATAAAGAGCGTTTTCATAGGCCGGAAGCCTATCACGCTCAACATATCTTTATCGCACCTTTCCCGCCGGGTTTTCTTGATGATATTCCAGAAGGGCAACGCGATGAGAAAAGATTAGAAATGGCGCGTAAAGCCGATAAACAATTGCGCGATATTCTTAAGCAAATTCGTGGCGGTGGTGATTTTGGAACGTTAGCGAAAGAACATTCGCACGATAGGGCGAGTGCCGAAAACAACGGTCATTTGGACTTTGTGTATAAGGGAGTCCTCCCACCTGAGTTTGATGCCGAGATAGCAAAACTCAAGCAGGGTGAAATCAGCGAACCTTTCACGACTTCTTACGGTCACCATATTGCGAAGTTGATTGAAACGCGTCCTGCGGGTTTTGCAGAATTTGATGAAATGAAAGAATCCATTCAACGGCATTTGTTCACGCAAAAGGCTCAGACTGAGGTGCAAAAATATATCGACAGTCTGCGCGCAAAAGCAAAAGTAGAAAATCTGCTCAAATGAGATTTGATGTTCAATAGTTGTAAGGAAAGTGATTTTTTTTAAAGAACGGGAACGTCGGCTCAACAGGCTGTTTCCGTTCCATGTGACTTAACCCAGCTCGGGCGTTTATTGCGTCCGAAGGAGATTTTTAATGGCAACATATGCTAAAGAAGAAGATGTAGCAACAACCGCTGAAGATGATTCCGAAGCACGGGATGCTCTGCGCGAAGTTTTTGGAAACACGGCACGATGGTCTGCCGATTTCAAAGGTTTTACAGCGAAGGCAACCGTCAACATCGACGGTAAAGAAGAGACTTGCTCGGTGACGGTCAAAGGCCCCAAGGAAATTGAAACCGATTGCGCGGACGGTCCTGCTAAGGAGTTTTTGACCGAAAACCTGGCTTCCATTGCGATGCATCGTGGCCCTCGGTCATTTGAAGAGTCCGACGGTAAGTACAAGCTTCGGTTCATGGACGATGGAACTCATCCTTTGGGACGCGCTGTTTCTATGGGCGGAGACGGGATGAGCTCGTTTTATCGCATCAAAGAGGGGCGCATTCATCAAATCAACCGAAAGACGCCGCGTTTTTCCTTCACCATCAACGTTGAGGAAAGTGCCAAGAATGAAGATGGAAAATTTCTAACGCGACGCTACACGGTTTATTATTTCAATCCCGAAGGTACGGGCTTGAAGGATGTGGAAAGTTATACCGATGAGTATACCCGTGTGGGAGGATTTGATTTGCCTCAGTATCGCCGGGTTATTAATGGAGAGGGCGGTTCCATCTCTGTCAATTCGATGACTTTTACAGATCATAAAACATTGTAATGGATTCAACTTTCACCCGCCCGACGCTCAGGCGTTTGGGCGGGTTTTTTTGTGAGGTCATCTGCGCGTAAAATGGAAAATATTTCTACCGCCTATCTATCAGCCGAAGGCTATGTCGATCGCCTGACCTCCGAGCTCGAAGGAGTGGTCGCCGTTCACGACCGCCTGGTATTCACAGACCATCCCCTGCAGTCCGTGTATTGGGCGCAAAATGTCTGGCTGAATCCCATTATTGTCAATATCAACTCCATTTCCGATGCTGCCCGCCAGTTGAAAGCGATTCAGTCCAGCTGGATTCTTTACCCTGTCGGCTTGCATCGCAGAGCGGCATTTATCGAAGAAAAGTTGCCAAGGATTTCATCCCCGGTACTGACTTTTCCTGACAGTCCGCCTCGATCCCCTTTGGGTTCCTGGACATTGCTGGAGCAAAATCTTTTGGTCGCCTCGTCGCAATGCACGAGTCCCTTTCCCAATGGCGAGATTTTTTTTGAAGAAGACAAGGAAGGGCCGCCGAGCCGAGCTTATCTCAAGCTATGGGAGGCCTGGACCTTGATGGCTGAGCGACCTAAAGAGGGCGAATTTTGTATCGACGCAGGAGGAAGCCCCGGTGGTTGGTGCTGGGCAATGCAACAGTTGGGCGCGCAGGTTCTCAGTGTGGACAGATCGCCTCTCGATAAGAAAGTCGGGCGGCTTCCGGGTGTTGAGTTTAAAAAAGGATCGGCCTTTGCTTTACAGCCAGAGGATTTTGATTGTGTCGATTGGCTCTGTTCCGATGTCATTTGCTACCCAGAAAAATTATACGACTGGGCATTACGATGGGTTGAATCGGGCGTTTGTAAGAAAATGATTTGTACTATAAAATTTCAAGGTGAGTACGATTCACAAATCGTCAAACGATTTGCAAGTATTCCCAGCAGTCGCGTGGTGCATCTTTTCAATAACAAGAATGAATTGACCTGGATGTGGTCCGGCGAGCCGCCAGAGGCGACAGACTAAAGCTGGTACCGCCTGTGGGTGACAGAATCGCTCAAAATAGTTTTTTCAATAAAGGAAAAATGCTATTGTCACTGTTCTTGGGTTGAGGTTGCAGGATTGAAGGCGTTTTTTTATACGATCCAGATAGGCAACGCTCAGACAGGCACCGCATTGCGCGAAGTTTTATCCATTAATTTAAAAGTGAAACTCATGAATTTTCAAGACGTCATCTTCAAGCTGGAACATTACTGGGCATCTCGACAATGCGCTGTACACCAACCCTACGATATCGAAGTGGGAGCAGGGACCTTCAATCCATCCACTTTTTTTCGTGTTCTAGGGCCAGAGCCTTACCGCGCCGCTTATGTAGAGCCCTCGCGCCGACCCACAGACGGACGTTATGGAGAAAATCCAAATCGACTGCAACATTATTACCAGTATCAGGTCATTCTAAAACCTTCACCCAAAGATGTGCAGGATCAATATATCGGGAGTCTGGTTGCGCTGGGTATCGACCCTCTGAAACACGATATTCGTTTTGTAGAGGACGATTGGGAGTCCCCCACGTTAGGAGCCTGGGGATTGGGTTGGGAAGTGTGGCTGGATGGAATGGAGATCACTCAGTTCACTTATTTTCAGCAAGTCGGGAGCATCGAGTTGAATCCCGTTGCGGTTGAGCTGACGTACGGGCTGGAGCGTATTTCTATGTACCTGCAAAATGTGGAGAATGTCTACGATTTGCAATGGAACGATACCCTTAAATACGGGGACGTTCATCTGGAAACAGAAAAACAATTTTCCGCGTACAATTTTGAAGCCGCCGGAAAAGAAAGATTGTTTCAATGGTTCGATATGTACGAAGCCGAAGCCAACGACCTATTAGAGAAAGACCTTGTTCTTCCCGCCTACGATTACACCCTGAAATGTTCCCATGCCTTCAATTTGCTCGATGCCCGTAGTGCCATCAGCGTGACAGAGAGAACAGGATTCATAGGAAGAGTGCGCAAACTGGCTCGCGCCTGCGCCGAAGGATACGTCCGCCAACGTGAAGAAATGGGTCACCCCTTACTGAAAAAATAATCACTGTATTTCTACAGCATTCGCTTGCTTCATTTTTTCCTTCCTTCTAGCCCGCCATTCGTAAGCAAAATATGCGTAGAACGGTGTGTATTCGAATAGCGGTATCCATGCCGAATATTGGCCTATCTCCTGATAGTCGAAATAAAAATCGAGATAATACATTCCCACCAGCCCGGTCAGGAAAATCCACGAACGCCAGGGAAAGAAGCATAAAAACGGGACCGTCCAGCAGAGGTACCAGGGGTTTTGTACGGGACTCAATAAAAACACCAGTGCCATCATGATGAATAAATGGTGCAGGCTTTCTTCACTCGTTTCCCTACGTTTGCGAAAAAACAAGTAGCCGAGAACGCCCAACAGTATCAAGGCAACGTTGGCCTTTGCAAAGAATTCGGGCAAGGGGTATTTGTTGAACAAGACGGTTTCTGGATTCAATGCAATCAGGTCGTTCCAGAACCAGAGAATCATGGCAAATAAGCTATCGTTGTTTTGCCAGGTTGCGGTGAATGTGTTCAGCCCGGTAAAGGTTTTCGATCCGATATCGAGAAATGGTAGATAGCCTGCAATCGCTGTTGTCAGGAAAGCGATAGCGACAAGGCAAGCGCGTCCCCAGTGCAAGTATTCGCCGGTCTTTTCATCGACAAGAAAGCGTTTGAAGAAAATGGGTGCCAGTATGATGGGGTACAATTTCCCCAGGAAACTGAGACCGAGAAAGACACCACTCCAGAGGGCCTGTTTTTTGACAAAGTAATAAACGGCGGCGCATAGGAAGGCGATTCCTATGATATCGAGATGCGTTGAGTTGTAGGTCTCTTTTATTACGAGCGGACAGAGAAAATAGATCGCGCAGAGGTTGGTGTTTTTCCCCAACTCGCGCAAAGTTTTCACAATGAAAAACAAAGCGAGAAGATCAAAGCCCAAAAATGCCAGCCTCAGCGCATAGATATTGTCAGGGCTGATGTGGGATACGCCGCGAAATGTGAATTGAGCCAAGGGCGGATAAATGGTGGGAACATCGGGATGGTTGATGCGCTCAAAGAAAATCAGAGCGGTTTGGTTTTCCCAGCGCAGATCATCGAGGAAGTCAATTTCGTCACGGCTTTTCTCATCATATTGCGCACGAAAGCCAATGGGATGGCGAATGCGAAACTCGGTCGCGTAACTGATTTCAGCGGGTGAAAATTTGAAGGGATTGATGCCTTTGGAAAAAACCTTGCCATCCCAAAGGTAACGATAAACATCGTCTTCCTGAATTTGTTGCGCAGGGAAAATCGCACCACGAAACAACAATCCTAAAACGATGATGGACCAGAATAATTTTCGGTCAGCTCCCGTTTCCCGAATGCGGTCGCAAAAAAACGCGTACAAGGCAAAAAGAGAAAAGTAAACAGCAAGGTAGCCAAGGATGGGACGGTCGGCGTAGCCTTCACCCCAATTGAATTGCAGGGAGAGTTGCCATATCCCTAAATAGAGGGCGGTCGAAACAACACCAAAGATCAGGACAAAGCGTGGCATGATCTTTACCTGTGTGGGGTTGGTGGATATTTGTGTTCTGTGAAACCTGCGAGTAGATATGTTTGCAGGGAAAGAAAGATGTCGCGTCGGTACAGGACTGGCTTTGTCAAAACGTTGTGACCCGTTCCTTCGGCGGTTTGCCCGTTAAATATGTGTGCGCACCTCAAGCCCGTCCATTTCGTCGGTCAAGGTGATTTGGCAGGCAAGTCGAACGTTGGGATTGGCTTTCAATTGCTTCTCGAGATTTTTTTTCTCGATCTCGTTGGGTGCGCCAACGTTGCCTGTTACGATTTCCACCTTGCAGGCACTGCACAGACCGCGTCCTCGACAGTTCAGTATTTTCTTAATGTTCGGATAAATGCTCAGCGTGTTTTGGATTGCCGCTGAGCGCAAAGTCTCACCGGGTTCGACTTGGATCGTTCGATTTTGAGTGACAAATTTAATATTTAGCATGCTTCAATTTGAATGAGATTTCTTAATTGGCCTTTTCCCCAATATCCGTGGAAAGCACTTCCAACGGTGGAACAGGCATTGGTCATATGCACCAGTTGCATCTCGCCGTCATCAGCCTTTAAGGCTCCTACCTGGCTAAAGGGAGGGATGGCATTGCCGCAGTTGACACAAACCGTAGAGTGCTTTTCGCAAAGCTGTAACAGGCAGGATTTGCATACAACAGGATCGAAAAGAAAAATTTCCTGCCCATCGTATTCGGCTTGAGTCGGGAGCGATTCTACAGGTTGATGACATTCCTGACAATTGAATTGTGAGCTCATTTTGTAGTTGCTTGCATAATGGTGAATTGCGTTCGATAAATCAGGTCAGCTGACGCAAACTTTTTTCATGTTTTCAAAATCGTCGAGTATCGCTCCAGCACCCTTTACAATGCTCAGTAGTGGGTCTTCTGGAGTGTAAACTTTAAGAGTTGTTTTTTCTTCCAACAGTTTGTCCAGGCCTCGTATCAGTGCTCCGCCTCCAGTGAGGTAGATGCCATTAGAGTGAATATCCGCAGAAAGTTCAGGCGGCGTTTTTTCCAAGGCACGCAGTACGGCACTGGTGATTGTGGCAAGAGATTCGCTCATTGCTTCGCGAATTTCCGTATCGTCGATGACAATGGATGTGGGGATACCTGTTTTGACATTGAGTCCCTTGACCTCAGTGCTGATGCTTTCTTCAAGAGGGTAGGCACTGCCGATTGCTATTTTGACTCTTTCGGCCTCAAAAATACCGATGTTGAGATGATGTTTCAGGCGCATGTGACGGACGATGGACTCGTCTATCTCGTCCCCTGCAAGACGTATGGACTCGCCGTATGCAATGGCAGAAAGTGAGATGACAGCGACATCCGAAGTGCCGCCTCCAATGTCGATGACCATATTGCCTTCAGGCCGATGCACGGGGATACCAACACCGATAGCCGCGGCCATTGGTTCTTCAACAAGGTTTGCCCGCTTTGCCCCAGCCATAAGAGCCGCATCGATGACCGCTTTTTTCTCTACCTGAGTGATGCAGGTCGGCACTCCAATGACCATATGAGTGCTCACCATGAACGTGCGCGGCAAGGTTTTTTTGATGAAATACTGAATCATCTTGTTGGTGATGTCAAAGTCGGCGATCACGCCATCCTTCATGGGGCGAATGGCCTCCAGTTTAGAATGTGTTCTACCGTACATTTTCTTTGCTTCGAGTCCAACCGCTTCGACAACGCCCTCGGAATTAACCGCAACCACCGAAGGTTCGTCGAGCACAATGCCTTTAGTGCGGACATAGACAAGAGTATTTGCTGTCCCCAGATCCATGGCCAGGTTTGCTTTGAATAAATTTAATATAGAGTTAAATAGTCCCATCAGGTAGTTTCTGCAAGGGTTTGAGAGGCTCGCCCGTAAGCGAGACCTATTAATTCCGTCAGATTCTTTCCATCTGTGGGAAAGGCTGACAAGCCCATTTCGACCTTTAGGTCAAGAGCAATGGACATTGAGTAAAATCGGTTGTTATCGAAAACATGGCGAAGCTTTCCTTCCAAAGACAAGACTTCTTCCCGGGTTCGATCCAGCAAGACAAGTAAAAATGTGTTGTCAGAATATTTGAAAATGTATTTGGGTGAAGGCGCGGAGCGTGAGAATAGGGATAGCAATTGGCGAAGCAATTGATCGGCGCAGTCGGCCCCATGATTTTCGTAGATAGATAATAATTTAGGCAAGCGCGCCATTAAAAAGTAGACAGGCTTATTTTCCTGGAATATTTCGCTCTGGACAATTTCCCGATTTTCTATAAGAAAACGATAATTCGGTGCACCCGTGACGATATCCACACGGCTTTCATATTGGGCCTTTTGCCGAGTTTCGGAACAATAGATTGATACACCCGCAGATGATCCGATGATTCCCAAACGATCAACATCTTCAGAGCTTATAGAATGCGACTCGTGGTTTGCGCAAAGCAGAACACCCCGTAATTGATCTTTCGTTATCAATGGAATTGCGGCGAAAGACAGAAAGGGTTCCGGTTCTTCGATTTCGTTGAACAAAGCCAGTTTGCGTTGAGCGGCATTTTCGATGAGGACAGAGTTTTTAGTCTTGGCGCAGGAACCGACCAATCCACGCCCCTCCTCGACCAAGATTTCATCCATGTTTTGTGAGAAGCCTCTGTGACTGCGAACTTTCCCGGGGAATCGACCTTCTTCAAACTGCACGACGGCGACCGCGTCGCACTCAAATATTTCTGGTGGTATTTGTAAAAGCCGTTGAGAGAGATCATGGAATTGAGGCGATTCTGCAATGAAGCGACTGAATGTTCCTAATTCGCGAAAAAAAGGCCAGGTCTTCCCTTCCGCCTTATTTTCATCTTCTTCACGGCGCATGTTCGCGGCTATTTGTTCGGTAAATTCCGTGATGATTTTCAGTAGTTTTGGTGGAAAGCTGTAACTTTGTTTGCTGTCCAGCGACAAAATCCCCAAAACTTTGCCGTGTTCGTCAATCACTGGCATAGCGAGGAAACTCTTCAAATTTTCCTCACCTCTGTAGATTTTTAATTGGGAAGTCGAGTCTTTGAAATTTTCGATGAGGACAGGTTCACCTGTCAAAGCCGCCTTACCAATAGGGCCGTTCCCTATCGGAATTTTAACAGCCTCATCAAATTTCATGCTCAAAGTCATATGCTGGCTGAGCACCAGAGCGTTTGCTTCATGGTCAAAGCGAAACAGAGCGGCAGTGTAAGCGTCAGCTACATTTCCTGCAAGGTGAACCAAGTGAGTGATGATCTCGGGAGTTTTCATTCAATCGGAGAGTGATTGTTAGAAAGTAGTTAAGGAGCTTTGCGTCAAATTTGAATTGAACTTGAGGGCATGAGAGAGATTTAAAACTGCCCTCTTTTTTTTAACATATCTCTATATTTTTGAATCGTTTCTTTTCCTACAATTTTTGCTACGGTCTGGTAAACAAGGGCAGAAGCTTCTCCAGACTCTTGGACTCTTTCCGCTTGGCAGTCGATGATTTTTTTTTCACCCGTTGTGGGGTGCCTGAATAAAACCTGAAGCAGGTCGCCCTCAATTATTGTAGTGCTGGAGGCAAGTACCAAGCTGTTTATAGACATCTCGATGATATCGACTTTATGAGTTTGGTCGTAAAATTCTTTTTCGCGCTCAATTTCAAGTGAACCGGATAAACGAGTTTTGGCGCGCCTGTACTTTCTCTTCCCAAGAGATTTCTTATCTTCTTTGGCGATCAAGTGGTTGAGATGATTTTTGATCCTTAGCAGGTCCTCCATAGGCAAGCCTTCAATGGAAGAAAGGATATCTTGGAGCATGCGCGGTGATTGAAAAAAAGTTTCCAATGACTGAAAATTTGTAGTCTCGCAACCCGGCGAGAGATCAAGCATTGTGTGAACTGAAGAGTAAATTCAGCATACCTGCTAAGGATAATTCCGCTATGTTAATTATATAGAAAACCATAGGAAATCTCTCAAACCAAGCACTTGTATACTAAATGCGGAGAAAGGCACTGTCAATCCTAATAATGGATTGTTTTTTTTGGATAGAATACAGTAGAAGGACAATGAGCGGATCGATCTTTTTTATGTGAGAGTATTGCAATTACTTGAAGGGCAAAGCGGTTGCGAGGAGTTTGCTAAAAAAATTAATTGATGTTTGCTGTTTAAATTTCTTGACAGGGAAATATTCCATCAATATACTCCCATTCCTCTAGAGCTTTTAGTTGGAAGTTTTTGGGGCGGATAGCTCAGCTGGAAGAGCACCGGCCTTACAAGCCGGGGGTCACAGGTTCGAGCCCTGTTCCGCCCATTCTTATATTTAAAGCTGTTTAGGTGAATTGCCGCTTGCACTTGTGGCTTTTTTTTTGCAAGATGTAAATGAGTTGGCAACAATAAAGAAATTTGACTGAAAAAAAGCGGGGTCGTAGTTCAGTTGGTTAGAATGCTGGCCTGTCACGCCAGAGGTCGCGAGTTCGAATCTCGTCGGCCCCGCCATTTATTAAGGGCTTGCAGTTTTACTGCGAGCCCTTTTTTTATGTTTTTTTACTGAGTGTTTTTTAGTGGCAAAGCCCAAAATAAATTAGAGTGTGGCAAAATCAAGTTTTGGGTGTATTTGTTTTCGCATGATTCCATGACATTGTTTTTATTATTCTATTGTTTTTGTTGTTGTGTTTAAGTTTTGCAAATGCAAGAAAAAAGAATATAATCTTTTCGAAATCGCTTGACCTCACCTATCTTTGATGTAAAATAATCGCATTTTTAGCATAAGCTTTTGACAGTTATTAGTAACTCCCGCCACGTCAAAAGTAAAACCGGTCATTATGGGATTGAAACAGGATACAAAAATGAATCGACGGCATAACTTCCTCAGCTTCGGCGTCCCCTTTCAAAGATGTTTATTTGCGGTACCACTTTTTAGTCTGCTTTTGATTGCGCTCTCATTTCAACCCGTAGGTGCTATGGATGGCAAGTCCGCGCCAATGGAAAAGGATAAGATGGCGGGTGAGAAAATGATGAGCAAAGAGGGAGCGGACACTGCTGATGGCGAGACTGATATCGCTTTGCAAGCGGCGGCAGAACATGAGGCCTTGTTTGCGGAGAGCAGTTACCCTTCTGCGGCTACTTGTGGAACCTGTCACCCTAAGCATTATAAAGAGTGGGCAGTTTCCTCGCACTCGTACGCACAATTGAGCCCTGTCTATTTATCTCTTAGTAGTGAGATCAATGAATTGAGCAGTGGTACCAATGGTGACTTTTGTCTGCGTTGTCATAGCCCGATAGGTGCAAACCTGGGTGAGTCTCCTTTTATGTCCAATCTGGACAGACATCCTACCTCGCGTGAGGGTATCACCTGTGTGGTTTGTCATCGATTGAATAAAGATTACAATAAGCGCAGTGGTCGGCTTGCTTTGGTGAAGGGTGATTTGCTGCAGCCTGTTTACGGACCTAAGGGAAACGAAGAGCTGGAAAACGTTTTGAAGGATGATAAATTCCGCGTTGTGACAGAGAAGGGTCAGCCTGGCCGAAAGATTCATACTGAAATTAAAAAATTCCCCTCCATGTCTGATCCGATTTTTTGTGCAACTTGTCACGATGTGACCTTGCTGAATGGATTCAGGTTGGAAGAGGCTTTTAGTGAGTACCGACTTTCCCCTGCGGCTAAGAATGGTGTTACCTGTCAAGATTGCCATATGGGTAAGATTCAAGGGATTCCTTCTGGTTATGATGAAGGGCCGGGCGCGGTTGTCGGTGGGCGAGAAACTGCACCTAGGAAAATTACAAGTCACTTTTTCGCCGGACCGGATTATTCTGTAATTCATCCGGGGATATTCCCGCACAATGCTGAAGCTCAAGAAATGGCTACCATGAGGGAATGGCTCCAGTTTGACCATAAGGCAGGTTGGGGGACGGATGAATTTGAAGACAATGTTCCTGATGGTGCGGAGTTCCCTGAAAAGTGGGATTCTGTAGATGATCGTTATGACGCTCGTGAAATCCTTAAGGTTCAATTTGAGCGTTTGGCTTATGCCAGGACGATGCGCCTGGAGGTTTTGCGAAACGGTTACTCGTTGGACGAGGTTGTAGTCGACGAGGTTGGTTCGGATGGGATTGAATTTAAGGTGAGAGTTTCTAACAAGACCGACGGGCACAACGTGCCTACAGGGTTCACTGGTGAGCGTTTGGTTTGGTTGCATGTTACGGTTAAGGACGCGAAGGGTGAGCTTGTGTTTGAGTCGGGTGATCTTGATCCTAATGGTGACGTTAGGGATCATGAGTCCTCCTATGTTCATACCGGCACTCTGCCGTTGGATGAGCAGCTGTTCGACCTACGCTCTCGATTCGTAGTTCAGAATCTTCGTGGTGGGGAGCGAGAGCGGATTATTCCGATTCCGTATCCTGTTACAACTATCCCATTTGTACGGCCGTCCATTCAGTCTCTGATCTTGACGGGAGAGCCTGCTACCGAGCGGAATCATCGTCGAGGAATAGAGCCATTGGGTCATCGTTGGGCTGAGTATGAGGTTGATGAGGATGATTTGGTTGGGCATGAAGGTCCTTATAAATTGCGTGTCGAATTTAAGGCTTCAATGGCTCCTGCAAACTTGGTTGGAGCGATTCAGAAGCGAGGCTTTGATTATGCAATGAGTGCCCGTGAGGTCGTCGATGGTGTTGCGGCTGGGCATGAGATCTTGTGGGAGAAAGAGCTCGACTTGGGTATGTCAAAATAAAATAGATGGGGTGGCGGGTATTGCCTCTTTAGAAGTTTTTTTATTAATTGTTATTGGAGAAAGTGGATGTCGGTAAACAGACAATTTGGAAGCCGATCAGGGTTATTGAATAAATTCTGCCAGATGGTTTTTGCAGGAGCTTTGGTTCTTGCTACGACTGCGCCGACATTTGCCGAGGGCTTGTATCCTCTTGGCGATACCGAGGGTATTCCCCGGTTTTCCGACGAGCATATACAGCTTCGTCCTCCATCTGATACGGGTACCCGGCCTCCGCTTATAGTGGAAAAGGGAGATCTGTTTCTGGGTGTGGGGAACCTTGATGAAGGTTTTACTACCCCCTGGGGTGCTGTTTGGCAACCGCAGTTATGGGTTTTTGGAACCATGCGATCTTCTTTGCAAATGTTTGATAACGGTTCCGCTAGTACTGTTTCTGAGTGGAGAAACCGATTTGATTTGTATGCCAATCTTCAGCTGACGGGTACCGAGAAAATTCTGATAGGCATTCGTCCTCTTGATCGCAATGCGCCGGGCCGCTTTTCGGGTGTTTCTTTGAATGACAGTCGGGGTGGTGGTGGCTCACAAAATTTAAATATGGATATTCGTACCTTGTTTTTTGAGGGTGACTTCGGAAGTCTTTTTCCTGGGTTAGACTCGGGTGGATATACTTGGCTGGATTATGGATTTTCTGTGGGTCGACAGTTATTGCAATTCCAAGAAGGTATCTTGATAAATGACGAAGTGGATGCCTTGGGCCTGGTTCGAAATAATATTCGTCTGCCCGGTGTTGCGAATCTGAGAAGCTCATTTGTTTGGGGTTGGAATGAGCTGGGTAGGAGTAATGCGAAGGTCAATGACTCTGCGCATATGTTTGGTTTTTTTAACTCAGCAGATATGCACACAAGCTCAGTGAATCTTGATTTGGTGTATGTGGAAGATAGTGAAAAAGATGGGGATGCTTTTTATGGTGGTGTGTCTACCATTCAGCGTATCGGTCATTACAATACTGCATTCAGGGTCAATGGTTCGCTTGCTGAGGGGGACGATAACGCGAAGGTTGGTAGCGGTGTGTTGGTGTCCTCAGAAGTTTCGTGGACGCCTAAATCATCTGATGATATTGTTTATATCAATACATTCGTAGCCTCTGGAAATTTTACCCAAGTGGGTCGGGAACCAGTAGTTGGTGGGCCTCTTGGTGCTTTGGGAATTCTGTTTGCTTCCCCGAGTTTGGGTAATTTTGGTTCTGAGTTGAGCAGTGCATCTGAGGATGTGGTTGGTTTTGCTGTCGGCTACGAAGCTTTTTGGATGAATCATAGAAGAAGTCTCACTCTGGAGCTTGCTGGGCGTAAGGCTACAAGCCCTGGTCGTTTTGATGACATGGCTGTTGGCTTTGAGTATCGGCATCGTTTAGCGCAGAGAATCCAATGGCAGTTTGATGCTCATTATTCTTTGCAGGAGCGACGCACTGATGGGTTTGGTTTGAGATCTGAAATTGCATATCAATTCTGAGCTTAGGTCTGTGGTATAGATTTTCGTAAGGTCTCCGAGCCTAGGTATCGTTTGGTTAAGGAGGGTGCAAGCTTTTTTAAACCTCTTGTGCTACCTTGGTAGAAGTAGATATTTGGTTTGGAGTATCAAAAGCTCGACGATGTCGTCGAACTTCATGTGGGGGCGATATTTATTTTCAAGTAGAGGGGATATATATGAGACAGTTTGGCTTGCGATTTAAATTACTTTTTCTGAATTTTCTTTTTATGGCTGGCGTTGTCGGCTTATCGGGTTGGGTGGCATCTGCCGATGCGAATCCGTTTAATAAAGGTGCCAAGTTGTGCGAAGAATGTCACGAGGCTGAGTTTAAAGTTTGGGAAGGTACAAAGCATTTCAAGTCTTTTCGAACGGTCCATCGTGAGCCAAAGGATGATTCGAAACCCTCACCAAAGAAGATTTTGGCGGCAGTAGAGGGCCAGAAGAGGATGAAGAGAAATAAGGCTTGTTCTCTTTGTCATTATACGCAAGAGCAAAAAGAGGCTGATAGTAAGCCGCAAGTTAAATCCGGTACTTCTTGTGAAAGTTGCCATGGCCCATCTTCTGCATGGTTGGAAGTTCATGACAATTATGGCGGAAAAGATGTGAAGCGTGAGCAGGAGTCTGCTGAACATAAAGCAAAACGAATCGCTGACTCAAAGGCAAAGGGTTTGATTTGGCCTTCTATGAAGTATGAAGTGGCAGAAAACTGCATGGTTTGTCACGGGTTGGCTCACCCTGATTTGACAGCAGATGAATTGGCTAAAATGTTGGGAGCGGGGCATCCTATAAACCCTGATTTCGAATTGGTCAAATATTCTCAAGGGTCAGTGCGACATCGATACTATCCTCCTAATATTAAAGAAAACGCTGAAATGAATTCTGCGGAGCTTTCCCGTGAGTATGTCGTGGGACAAGCGGCGGCTTTAGTGTCGGCTACAAATGCGATGTCTAAGTCGGCAGATCCTAAATACAAGGCGGCCCAGGAGAAACGGGTTGCGAATGCCAAAGCAGGATTGAGTGGTGTTCCGGAGGCGGCTGGTCTTTTGGCGGCTCCTACGCGAGCAAATGCGATCAAATTTGCGGCGGACATTGCTGGAAAAGATTTATCGGCTGCTGTAGGCGGTAAGTTACCTGCGAAGTCTGATTATAAGTAAGGTGTATCGGTGTTGAGTGCGACTTGTGTGGAGCAAGTTGTGTTTAGGATACCGAGTAATGGTTAAAGAAACATGTTTTAGAAAAAGCCCTCCTTGGTAAAGGAGGGCTTTCTTCCTCTTCTTAAAAAATAGAATATTTGCTTTCAAGGGAATTAACTCTGTAGAGAGGTTATTCTACGATTATAAGACTGTATGGAGGAGAAGTCCCGAATCATTGGCAGGTCGTTTCTGTTTTTAGCGAGCTGTTTTAGGTATATAGCGAAAGGCTTGATTTAAAAATGGCCACACTTTCCCGCCCCAAACGTTGGGATACTCCCTTTAGTCCAGATATGACGGACGAGGAGGTTCAGCGTCTCTGTGAAATCAAAGAAATAGCTGCAATTGACAAAGATAAGTTTCCCGCCAGTACACCGCTTGAAGGAATCCTGAAAAATGATTGCCGAACGGTTCGTTATGAAGTCGGTGATATCGTTATTCGTGAAGGCGACTATGGGAACTCTGCTTTTTTGATTTTGAGTGGAGATTTGCGTGTTGTTCTTTCCCCTGGCTTGCCTGACGAAATGTTGGGGCGCACAAAAATTCGCAAAAAAAGCTTTTTGGAAGCACTTTCTCAACTCTGGAAAAAAAGTATTATTCCAGAAGTTCGCGATACCGAGCGATACCGAGACCGTTCTCTCCGTAAGGGGAGTGATTCTGGAACGGCGCAAGTGTTCTTGCAGGATGTCCCTGCCGTTTTGGATTCTAATAAGACAGCGGTTTTAGGGGCGGGTGCTTTATTTGGAGAGCTTGCCGCGTTGGGAAGACTGCCGAGGACTTCATCTGTTTTTGCTGAAACCCAGGCAACCGTTCTGGAGATCCGGTGGCAGGGTTTGCGGGAATTGAGAAAATTTGATGAAGGTTGGCGGGATGCAATTGATAAGCGTTATCGGGAAAATGCGTTGAATGCGTATTTGAGCGCAACTCAGCTTTTCTCGCATTTGGACGACGATAATTTGCAAGCCGTTGCTGATAGTGCTTTATTCGAGACCCATGGAAAATTTGACTGGCATGTGACTTACAACAAAATGAAGGACATGGACAATGCCAGTATCATTGAAGAAGAGCCTGTTATTGCGCGTGAAGGTGATTATCCAGATGGATTATTGATGATTCGCGCTGGGTTTGCCCGTGTTTCCGTGAAGAAGGGAAACGGTCGTCAAACGCTAACGTATTTGAAGGCTGGCGATTATTACGGCGATGATGAACTCTACCGAGCCTGGAAGGGTGAAGAAAATGTTGCACTTAAAGTCACCATAACAGCCCTAGGGTATGTGGATGTTTTACGGGTGCCCTCAAATTCGATTGAAGAGTATTTATTTTCTCATTGGGCTACCCGTAAGAAAGAAGATATTGCTCCAATGAAGATGGAGTTGTTTGATCAAACCCTTGCCGATGGCGCATTGCGTGAATGGACAGTTCAGGAGCGTTTTATAAACGGGACTCAAACGATGATGATCAATCTGGACCGTTGTGTTCGTTGCGACGATTGTGTTCGGGCCTGTTCTGATACTCATCAGGGGAATCCACGTTTCATTCGTCATGGAAAGACGTTCGATCATTGGATGGTGGCTAATGCTTGTATGCATTGCGCTGACCCCGTATGTATGATTGGTTGTCCTACGGGTGCGATTCACCGGGACTTGTCAGGTGGAATGGTGATCATCAACGATGATACGTGCATCGGCTGTGAAACATGTGCGAACTCTTGTCCTTATTCAAATATCAGGATGGCAGAAATCAGGGACACTACGGGGCGTCTTGTTGTGGACCCGGAAAACCAAAAGCCCATTCTTAAAGCCACGAAATGTGATTTGTGTGCGGGGCAGAGAACCGGGCCCGCCTGTGTTTTTGCTTGTCCGCACGATGCTGTTAAACGTGTGGATTTTCGTGAGGCGTTCTCTGGCGCCTTTGAGGAGAATTGACAGGTTATGATGCGAATCTGGATATATATCTTTCTGGCAATTCTATTTTTCTTATTTATAGGATTTTGGGCCAGCCAAGCAGAGCAGTTTCTTGGTAAGCCATCTCAGATAACGGGTTGGGCATTGTTTGCATCTGTCTCTTTTCTCGCATTGTTTTCTGTGCGCAAGCGACTGCCTTTCTTGTCGTTGGCTCCGGCTTCACGCTGGTTTTTATTGCATACGATCGGAGGGTTTTTAGCCTTGTCCTTGTTTTGGCTTCACATGGGTTCTTTGTGGCCTGTGGGCTTGGGGGATGAGGTGATGGCCGGATTGTTTTATGCGGTGACCCTTTCTGGGATTATCGGGCTTTTTCTTGAAAAGCTGTATCCGCATTATTTAACACGAAGTGGGGTCGAGTGTATTTACGAACGAATTCCCAATGAGATTTTTGAAATACGTAGCAATGCGGAAGAGGTCTTGTTGAAATGTGCAGAAGAGACCGGAAGCGATACTTTGGGGCAGCATTACCTGGAAACTTTGCACTGGTTTTTTCAAAGACCGCGTTTTTTCCTGAACCATGCTTTTATGGGGCAAAGTGCTCAGCATTGGGTGCGCCATCAATGTCAAATTTTGGAACGCTATTTGGACGAAAAAGAACGCGAGTATCTAAAGCAAATTTTTGCTTTAGCTGATTATAAACGAAAAATCGACTTTCATTATACGGCTCAACGTATATTGAAAGGTTGGTTATTGATACATTTGCCTATTTCCGTTGGCGTGATGGCGTTGACATTGTGGCATTTGATTGTCGTCCACGTATACTTTTTATAATGGCTACTAACAATCCATTTTCGCATGATCAGAGCCGCTACGAGCGGCCCAATTTCCCCTACCGCTGTGGTCGTTCGGTGCTTTGGCAAAAGCCTTGTCACCAAGGCCCCAATCACGATGGTTCTTGTGGTGGCGTGTCGGAGTGTGACCCCGCAAAAAAAGGGGATCGTTGGGAATGCCGTAGACCTAAAAGAGCAGGTGGCCCCTGCGAAGATGGCCCGGATTCTTCAGGAAAGTGCTCTCGTGCTAAACCGCCTTGTTTGCCACGTTCAACCCTGCGAGTGATTCGAGGGCGTCTTGCAATGCTCGCACTTGGAATCATAATTGCGATGATTGGTGGATCTCAGACATTTGTTCCAGCTGAAACGCCTTTTCTGGATATATCCGACCCAGGTCCGATCTCTAATTCGCATTCCAAATTCACTGAGGGCAAAGGATGCAAGGCTTGCCATGCAAATCATGAAAAAGGTGTTGTTGCCTGGACTCAGGCAGTGTTTTCTGAGAACGATATCTCATCACAATGTGTTGATTGCCATACTTTTGGCGGCCCAAGCTTCACGTCCCATAATAGGAGTGGGAGCGAAAACAAGAGTTTCAGTGACGTCAAAACGCAATGCACGATGTGTCATAGAGAGCATAAGGGCAATGAAGTCACGAGAATTCTTACTAATGAGCAATGCAATAATTGTCACAAAACTCAATTTGAGAGTTTTGCTCTTGGGCACCCAAAGTTTTCTGAAAAGTATCCCTATGAAGCCCGTACGTCTATTTACTTTGACCATGTAACTCACTTGGGAAAACATTTCAAGAACCTGAAGCATGTGGATGTGGCACCGAAATTATGCACGGGGTGCCATATTGCAACTTTAGCAAAACAAGAAGTGAAACCTGCCGGTTTTGAAACCTGCGAGAAGTGCCATGCAAAGCAAATCGGCAAAAAGGAATTGATTCTTCTTCGGCTCCCTGAATTTACCCAGAACCATATGGATGCGGGACTGGTTCAGGATGTTTGTGGTGAGAGTGACTCTGTTGGCTCGGATGAAGATTTCATGAGCGTTTCCACTGAAACCGCTTCGTTGGTGAGTGCGTACCTTCTAAATATGCCAGGGGACGATCCTGAAGTTTACAATCAACCGTTGCAAGAGTTTTTACAAACGCTGGTTGAAGAATCTTCCGGCCCTTTGATTGATTTGGTCAAGGAGAAGACGGGCCAAAAAGGACTCACTGAAAAAATGTTGTTTGGTTTGAACCCTGAAGCTCTCAAACGTGCCGTTTGTGCCTGGGGCGCTAATCGGGAATACGAGCCTCCTGCTGAAGCAATGGGTGGTTGGTATGCAGATTTTCTGGAATTGAGATACAAGCCTGCCGAACATGGTGATGCGGTGGCCAAGAGTTGGATCGAGTTTGCAATCTCATCTGTTGAAAATACTCAGGATGAAGAGTCAGCCGCGCGTGCGATGGAATTGCGCGATCAAATCTTATCTCCGAAAGAGGGCGTTGGTGGTTGCATCAAATGCCATAGTATATCCAATGTTTCCAAGCCAGGGCAAAGTCCCAAATTGCAAGTTGCCTGGAAATATGCAGACTCTTCAGAAAAACCGCATATGAGATTCATTCACGAAAGTCATATCGAAATGCTGGGCGTGGGTAGCTCGTGCTCCAATTGCCATACTCTGGATAATGATGCGGACTATGCATCTAGTTTCAAAACGTTTGATGCGAGTCGCTATACGGCTAATTTCAAGTCGATCAAAAAAGTGAAGTGTGTTAATTGTCATAATGAAACTAGAATCAAGCAGGACTGTCAGGTTTGTCATAAGTACCATTTCAAGACAGGCTTCAAGAAATCTATGTTCGTATTTAAAGAAGAAAAAGAGGCTACTTTAAAAGAAGAGGAGCCCGTTACTGGGGTAAAGGAGGAATAGTGCTCAATTCAATTATCAGTCTTATCCCGATAACTTTTCTGTTAGGGATGCTAGCCTACGTTTTGACTTTGTTGGCTAATAATTCACGGTTGTTGTCAACAACACAGGTAGCGGTCGATCTGGAGGCAAAATTGTTAAAAGCCAAGATCGATCAAGTTGTCAATCAACAGCGTTTGGATAACGAAAAGAAGACTTTGCACTGGAGTGGATTTCGTAAATTCCAGGTCATTGATAAGGTCATGGAGACGGATGATATTTGTTCGTTCTATCTGGCTCCGCACGATGGCAAGCCACTTCCTCCGTTTGAACCCGGTCAGTACCTGACTTTTCAGGTGCATCCTGCAGGGCAACCGAAAGCAGTGACCCGGTGTTATTCTTTGTCGGACAGTCCAAATCATCCCGATAGATTTCGTGTGTCAGTTAAAAAAGTGCCTGCCCCGCGGGATGAGCCTTCTGCACCTCCGGGCCTTGTCTCCAATTATTTTCACAATTCACTAAAAGTTGACGATATTATCGATGTGAAGGCACCGAGTGGTCATTTTCATATAGATCAGAACAAGCAAACCCCGGTTGTCTTATTAGGAAGTGGCGTAGGTATCACTCCTGTACTGAGCATATTGAACAGCATTGCGGAAAGCGACTCGAAACGAGAAACCTGGTTCTTTCTCGGTATTAAAAACCGTAGTGAGCATATGATGAAGGAGCATTTAGAGGCTATCGCCAAGCAACATGAAAATATTGAAGTCAAAATATGCTATAGCCGACCTGGTGAGGGTGAAGTGGAAGGCGAGGACTACCATTACGGCGAACGTGTTTCTGCCGATTTGTTGAGCCGAGTTCTTCCATCGAGTAATTATGATTATTATCTCTGTGGCCCACCACCTATGATCAAGTCCTTGCGGACTGACTTAGAGGCTTGGGGTGTTCCTAAAAAGAAAATTCATTTTGAAGCTTTTGGGCCAGCAACTGTCAAAAAGAATACGTCCGAAAAACCTGCGACTACGGCGAAAACGAGTGAGATCAAGGTGACCTTTTCTCGAACGGTGAAGACGATGTCCTGGAATCCTGAGGTCAGTTCACTTCTTGATTTTGCCGAAGCAAACGGTATTCCTATGGAATCGGGTTGCCGTGCCGGAAATTGCGGAACCTGTCTGGTGGCCATCAAGTCGGGAGAAGTGACTTATGTGGGCGAGCCTGGTGCAGACCCTGAAGAGGGTTCCTGTTTGGCGTGTATCTCCGTCCCAAAGAAAGATTTGACTATAGACGCATAATCCTGAATTCAAAGGAGTCCCTTTTAGAAGGGCCTTCTTTTGTTTACCAAGACCGAGACGTCATTGGTATAGCTTCGTTGATAATTAATATGAAAAGGGGGGAAGTAGATACTTCACCCCTTTTCCATTTTCAACGATTGATCCCCCCCGCTCTCTTGCCAAGAGACACTCCTGCAGAAGATAATCGCTCTTGAAAATTCCCCAATTTTAAAACGATTTGATAACATCAGCTTTTGTGTTTGCCTAAGGTTAGTGTTATTGGTATTTTCCCGATCGAGTCTGATCAATCGACTATGCCCTTTTCCCCTATTTTTTTTAAGGCTGAATAATTGCGCGGTAGTTTGACCCTTATATAGGGCTATGATAGTATTCGCTGTTCCTGGTTTTTGTGTCTGATAAGTTTTTTGACAAATTCAGATACGGTGGAATCGTAGGGTCTTGAATTTGCATCTAAGATAAAATCACATTAAATATAATTGAGCATGATGAATTTAAAGTTTACTAAAATGAGCGGGAGCGGGAACGATTTTGTCGTCATCGACAATCGTGAACCGGTTGTATCTGAAAGCGAGAAAAGAGAGTTTGTTCGGAAAGTTTGCGCCCGCAGAACTTCTGTTGGTGCCGATGGTTTGATTTTCATTGAGAATTCAGACAAAGCCGATTTTAAGTGGGATTTTTATAATGAGGATGGTTCTTCGGCGGAGATGTGCGGAAATGGTGGGCGATGTGTGGCCCGTTATGTTGTCGAAAATAGTATTGCAGATAAGGCACTGTCTTTTGAGACAACAGCAGGTTTGATAAGTGCAGAAGTCGAGGGTGCAATGGTGAAAATCAAACTCACTCAACCTTTCGATTTGCGTGAGAATTTGACATTGAGTGTCGATGGTGAATCTTTTTCTATTGATAGTTTGAATACAGGTGTACCGCACGCCGTCGTTTTTACAGATGATATCGAAAACATTGATCTCCCCCGTATTGGAAAAGGCATTCGCTATCATGATACTTTTGCTCCAGCGGGCACTAACGTTTGCTTTGTGCAGGTGAATCCTGACGGTTCGCTGGTTGTGAGAACCTATGAAAGAGGGGTTGAAGGCGAAACTTTGGCCTGTGGAACGGGAGTGGTTGCTTCCGCATTACTGGCTTCCCGCAAGCATGGTTTGAAGTCACCCGTTTCGGCATTAACGCGAGGGGGAGAGGTTCTTAAAGTTTATTTCGATCCAGAGCAGGAAAGTCTGACGGGAGATGTGTATCTCCAAGGTTTGACGCAAATTTCTTTTACCGGCGTATTGGGAGATCTGGAGTAGGTTCTTGTCTGCGACAAGGTCTTATTTCTGGTGGGTTTTAATCTCAAACGTCTGATACTTTTTACTACGGAATTTATTATGTTTGAAGGATCATTTGTCGCGATTGTTACACCATTCAAAAATGGCAAGGTGGATGAAAAGGCCTTGCGCGGTTTGGTTGATTTTCAAATTGCTAACGGTACTCAAGGCATTGTTCCCTGTGGTACGACGGGGGAGTCCGCTACCTTGACTCATGCAGAGCATGACGAGGTTATTCGTATTGTAGTGGATGCTTGCAAAGGTAAGATTCCTGTATTAGCAGGAACAGGTTCTAATTCTACCGATGAAGCCATCACGTTGACACAACACGCGCAATCGGCAGGTGCCGACGGTGCTCTGTTGATCACCCCGTATTATAATAAGCCGAGCCAGAATGGATTGTGCCGGCATTTTGAAACCGTTGCAGGTGAAACGGATCTTCCTGTTGTTTTATATAATGTTCCAGGGCGAACCTCTGTCAATATGCTCCCCAGCACGGTGCAACGGCTCTCAAAAATAAAAAATATTGTCGGTGTGAAAGAGGCTTCGGGTTCTCTGTCGCAAATCACGGAGATCATTGCCCTTTGTGGAAAAGAGTTCACGGTGCTGTCTGGTGATGATGTGTTGTTGTGGCCGATACTCGGGATTGGTGGCAAAGGAGTCATCTCAGTCACAGCCAACATTTTGCCAGCAAGAGTCGCCGAGCTGTGTAAAGCGGCGGCCAGTGGTCAGATCGAAAAGGCCAGAGAAATTCATCATGAATTGTACAAGATAAACGAAATCATGTTTGTCGAAACCAACCCCGTACCAGTGAAAGTGGCATTGCATGCGATGGGGAAAATCGAAGATGAAGTGCGTTCTCCGCTTGCACCTTTGACGAGTGAAAGTCTTGAGAAATTAAAATCAGTGCTACGCGAATATTCACTACAATCTTAGAATCCTGCTCACTACTAAAATGTTTGTGTCTTTAAACAGGTTTTGTGTGAGGATGTCCTGTTGGTTTCAAGCGAGGAGTGTTTCTTAAAAAATTATGGAAAAAATAACTAAAATAGTTGTCGTTGGTGTTTCTGGGCGGATGGGGAAAACCATTTTATCTTGTATTGAGGAAGAACCCGAAGCCGCCATTCACGGTGGGACAGAGGTTGCGGGAAGTCCTAATTTAGGCAATGATATTGGTGAACAAGCAGGTTTGGCCCGTAAAAATATTGAAGTGGTCGATAATCTGGAAATAGCTTTGCAGGGGGCCGACGCTGTGATTGATTTTAGTTCCCCCGAGTCCAGCCTTCAGACCTTAAAGTTCGCCGAGAAATTGGGCGTGTCTGCCGTTATTGGCACCACTGGGTTTTCTGCTGAGCAGAAAAAAGAAATCTCAAAACGGGCGGAAACGATTGCCTGTGTTTTGGCTCCCAACATGAGCATCGGTGTCAATGTTTTATTCAAAATGGCAGGGTTGATCGCCAAGACTTTAGGCGACGCTTACGATGTCGAAATTGTCGAAGCGCATCACAAATTTAAAAAGGACGCTCCAAGCGGTACAGCGGTACGTCTTTCTGAAATATTAGCTGAAGCACTGGAACGCAATTTGGAAGAGGATGGGGTCTACGGGCGTAAAGGGTTTGCCGTACGCGGACCTAAAGAAATAGGAATACACACTGTGCGAGCGGGCGATATTGTCGGTGAGCATCGCGTTATGTTTGGCGGAATGGGGGAGACGTTGGAGATTTCTCATCGCGCCCAAAGCCGTGATACCTTTGCGCGTGGTTCGGTAAAGGCCGCTTTGTGGACGGTTGGCAGAGCCCCCGGTTTGTACGACATGCAGGATGTCCTGGGCCTCTAATTACGAGCCGCTTGTGCGTGCAAGTATCAAGGTGTTACTTGTGGGCAATCGAAAATTCAGCAGAAATGCGAATATTCACAGCGGGCTAGGCCCGCCCGGCGAAGTGCTGGATGGAGGTACACCGTGAAATTCGACCGTCGAAGCTTTCTAAAAGCATTCTCCACTTTGGGATTGGCCTTGCTTCCCGGCAAGAGTCACGCCATTCCTGATTACCGAAACGATAAAAATTTCCCCAAAGAGTATGTTCAAAATCGGGATCGACCCGGTTTCTTTATTCGCAGTGCGAATCCCTTTCTTGGTGTTGAAATCGACAATTGGGGTTTGGTGGTTGGAGGGAAAGTCGAAAAACCTCTGGCATTTGGATACGAAGATCTGTTTGGATTTAAAATGCATTCCCAAACCTCGCGTCTGAAATGCGTTGAATGTTGGTCCGCAAAGGCGAAGTGGGAAGGGTTTCAGTTTGCAGACTTGGTCGAGCGAGTTAAGCCTCACCCCTCAGCAAAGTACGTCAATTTGAAATCTGCCGACTCTTATTACGAAAGTTTTTTACTGGAAGAATTATTGCGTCCTCGCGTCCTCTTTGTTTTGCAGATGAATGGTTCGCCGCTTTCTAAAGATCACGGTTACCCCCTGCGTTTGATCGCACCGTTTAAATACGGATACAAGAATATCAAGTACATTACCCAAATTGAATTTACCGATTCCCGGAGCAGGAACTACTGGGCCAATCATGGACCCTATTCTGTGGATGGAACGATCCAACCCGGCATAGATCACCCTTTGGATTATCGCAAAAAGCCATTGCCCATTAACGGAGGAGAAGTGTTTCATCCCTTCGATAAGCGTCCCGATGAAGGATGAGATTTTTTCTGTTTGTGGCAATTTTCATTGTTTGCTCAGTGAGTCTTGCTTGTAATAGCGAAGAGAAAGTGAGCCAACTGGAAGTCGTTGTCCCACCGGGAGTGACAGTGCCCGAAGGCATGGTTTATATTCCGGCAGGTGACTTTATTATGGGGCACCGCGATGATTCTCGGACTCTTTTGGGCAAAACTATTCATACAGAAGCCTTTTTGATCGACCGCTTTGAAATGAGTCGAGAAAAATATGCGTCTTTTAAAACCGATTATTTCTTTGATCGTTCCAAAGGGGATTTCCCGGTCATTAATATTACCTACGCTTCTGCTGAGGCCTATTGCCGATCAAGCGGAGGACGCCTGCCGACCGAAGCGGAGTGGGAAAAAGCGGCCCGGGGTATTGATGACCGTAAATGGCCCTGGCGAAATTTTTATCAACATCCAAATAACGGATTTTCAGGTTTCTTGCCCGAGCCTGTAAATAAAAGGTCAGAGTGGATCAGCCCCTACGGAGTTTATGGCATGGGACACAATGTTTGGGAATGGATCGCCGATGATTACCTATATCCAGGGCAGGCCAGAGCCGAGCGGGGAAAATTCAAGGTGATACGTGGCGGCCTGACGCAGACGCATACTTCCGTTAAATTCACCCCCGTTTATTTCAGAAACTGGATGGAACCCACAGCATCTTACCCCTTCCTTGGCTTTCGTTGCGCCCGCTCGATAGAATAGTTGCGGTGATAGCCTGCGTCGAAAGAAGAAAATGCTTTAATTTGAGAGTCAAGATAGCTAGAATAAAACGGAGAGGCTAGAGCGTGTATTTAGTGTGTCTCTGGAATATTTTTAATTTTTGAATTACTTTCTGTAAATTAAGGTGTTGCAGGTAGCACCTGAGTGGGTTTTCCCTTTGGGAAGTTCTATATGGCAGTTCTGGAAGCAGAAAACTATGGCTGAAGAAAGAAGTCACAAGTCGGGGTGGGATTCGATTGGGAATATTTTTTCCTCCTCCTTGAAACTCTCCGGTTTGAAGAAGCCAGACACGGTGGAATGGATTTCTTTTCATTGGCCTTTGGTTGTTGGGGAAGAAATAGCCTCGATTTCTCAAGTAAGCGGAATTGTGAGAAAAGTCCTGCACGTTAGCGTGCAGAGAAAAGAATGGCTGTCTGCCCTTGAACCCCTTAGAAAAAAATTCACCCAAGAGATTAATCAACGAGCAGGAATGATTTTGCTTTCGAATATCAAATTTAAAGTAGAGCCGAATTCCCCTTCTTGAAAAATGCTTTACAGCATCTTTTTCGACCAACCAAATAAAATCAATCAATGAAAATCAAGCAACTGCAAGCCAATTTGAGAATAGGTGCTATTTTAGGGCTGGGTCTGTTTTTTTTAAGTGCCTGCGAGACAACATCGATCAATCTTTCTCCATCGCTTGATTCTTCCGGCGAAGTAGATTTGTCTGATTCTATCGCTGTCCGCGAAGTGGAAAAGCTGAAAAATTCCTGGGGCGGTGCCAAATTAGGCGACCCGAGGTCTTATTATCATTACATGATGGCTCTGAAATCTGACGAAGGCTATCAGTTCGAACAATCAACGTTTCATTATGGGGAAGCCGCCCAACATGATCCCAAAAACTTATTTTTTCACCAGCAGTTGACGCGTCAGGCTCTCAGATCAGGCAATTTTGATGTTTTGGAAAAAGCAGTGGTGGCGGGTTTGAAGCATTTTCCGCAAAACGCAGAGTTGAACATGCGTCAAGCCGATGTTTTTCGTATGCAGGGGAAGACGAGCCTGGCCATGGATTATTACGAAAAGGCTTATGGGATGGAGCCGCGTTTGTACCGTGCGTATATTTTGCATGGGGTTTTGTTGGAAGGTGTGAATCGCTTCGACGAAGCACAGAAGGTATATCAAAAAGCCGTGTTGGCTTCTCCATTCGATCCCCTGAGTGCTTATTATCTGGGCAGGGTGGATATCAAGAACGGTAATTATGAGGAGGCGGCGAAAAATCTTGAAAAATCTGTTGCCTTGCGACCTAATTTTATTCAGGCACGAGATTATCTAGCTTGGACTCTTGAGAAGTTAGGCCGATTGCAGGAAGCCCTCAATGAATACAAATTGATTCTCAAGCTCGACCCGAGTAACGATAGAATTCGTGAACGGGTGATCAAGATGCATCAAAGAGCAGATGTGTTCAAGCGCAAAAATCCGGAAATAGATCTTCCTGTGAGTCAATTATTGGAACCGCTGAATCCTAATATCAAAATGGGAGTTGTGCTTTACGATCGCGGCGATTATTTAAGAGCTTTGGAAGAATTTCAGTGGTCGCGAAGTTTGAAAGAAAGTAATGAAGTACTCATTATCCTTTCTAAAATCTTTGAAACCCTGGGACGTGTCGACCGGGCAATCACAACATTTGAACTTCTGCGTGTTGAGACTCAACCCACTGTGCGGACTCTTCTTTATCTTGCGCGCCTTTACAACATAGACGGTCAGGATGCAAAAGCGACGGAATTGCTCGAAGAAGCTGTTCTTTTGGACCCCGAAAATGACGGACTGTATCATTCACTTGCTCTGGCCTACAGGTCGATGAATAATTATGACCGCGCAATAGCAAACATGAAGGAAGCTATTCGCTTGAATGGTAAAAAAGATTCCTATCATTTTGAGTTTGGTGCTCTTTTAGAGCGCGCCGGGAATTTTGAAGATGCCCTTCTTAGCATGAAGCGGGCTATCGAGTTGAACCCGATGCACTCCAATGCGCATAATTTTCTGGGGTATATGTACGCAACGAAGGGCGAATATTTGGATAAGGCATTGGAACACCTTGAAAAAGCTTTGGCGATTCAACCTCGAAATGGTTATTTCCTCGATAGCATGGGTTGGATATATTACAAGAAGGGCGATTACCCTCGAGCACTGTCTGAGATTAAAAAGGCAATGATTTATACTCAACCCGATCCGGTTTTGTACAACCATTTGGGTGATATTTATTATTCTCTGAAGGATTATATTCAGGCTCAAAAAGCTTGGAAGACCAGTCTGTCCTTAACAATGGCCCAAGGTGAAAAGGGTGAAGATGATGGTGGCGAATCTCCAGACATCTCAGAATTGAATGATAAGATTGAAAAGGTGGAGCGTCTTCTTGATAAAAGTCTATAGTCATGACACTCAGCTAGATTGTATGTTCTATGGCGAGAACAGTTTTTTTCAAATAAAAAAGGCTTCCCTTTGCAGAGATTTTTGATGCGAAATAGAACCCTTCTGAGAATGTTTGTCTGGGCGATTGTTGTTACAGGACTCCTTTCTTGTCAAAGTTTAGGGCCAGAGCGTCCGGGCATTGAAGAGAATCTTCAACCGCATTATTTATTGAATCATTTGATAAATAGGCAGTCGGGGGTTCACACCGTAAAATCATTTGTCAAGGCCTCGATAAGCAGGGTCGGCGAAAGTAAAGCTTTGAAGCAGGCTTTGGTCGTTGACGAAAAACAAGCCATTCGCCTGGATGTTTTAGGGTTGTTTGGAAGCACAATTGGAATTTTGACTCATAAAGACGATAAAACCTCAGTTTATGATTTGAAAAATGGTCGTGCTTTTCTGGGAGCTGAAGCTCAAGACGTGATGAAGGAAATCATCGGTTCACGGTTTGAGATGAATGAACTGATCCTGATTTTGCTGGGAAGGGCTCCCGGCTTAGAAACCATGGCCGCCCAAAAGACCTATCTGAGCGAAGACAAATCGCATTACTTCTTATCTGTGCTTGATGAGCAAAGCGGAGAAAATGCAGAGATTGAAATCGACTCGGCGACCTTATTGCCCCGCCGTTTTTTGCGAATGAAGGGGAAGGAAGTTCTTTATACTTTGACTTGGAAAGAGTATGAAAAAAAGAACGGTCGGTATTTCCCTTTGAGCATTACCTTGACTCGACCTCAGCTAAAGGAAGAAATCAGCCTGCAATACGATGATCCTCTTTTGAATGAAGAAATAGAACAAGGAGCTTTTGAGGTATCCGTAAGCATGCAAAATTCATGAAGTTGGAAATCAAAACACCGGCGAAAATCAATCTCGGACTAAAAATTCTTGGAAAGCGAGACGACGGTTATCACGAACTGGAAACCCTTTTTCAAATGGTGGATTTCTACGACCATTTGGAAATAGAAATCATCCCGTCGGGCATTCAATTAGAATGTGACGTTCCAGGGATACCCGCTGACAGTACAAATTTGGTGTGGCGTGCGGCAGAAGCTCTCAGGGAGGGGCGAACGGGGTTACCCGGTGCGGTGCTTCGGTTGAAAAAGAAAATCCCTTCAGGAGCCGGTCTTGGCGGTGGTAGTGGTAACGCGGCAGGAGCCTTGCTGGGCTTGAACAAACTTTGGGATTTGCGCTTAACGCGACCCCAATTGCAAAAAATTGCAGAAAAACTTGGGTCTGACGTGCCCTTTTTCCTTGAATCACCCTGTGCGTTAGGGCAAGGTCGAGGAGAACGGTTGGCTTCTTTGCAAAGTGCTGAGAAATTTGATGTCTTATTAGTGTCTCCGCATTTCCCCATATCTACCGCGGAAGTATACGGTCGGTTAAAATGGGGGTTGACAAAAGGCGAAAATGATATTAGCATTCTGCGAAAATTTTTGTCTAAATCTGACGTCCCTGGGCTTGCCAATTGCCTGTTCAACGACTTAGAGCCTGTGGTTATAGAGGGCTACCCTCAAATACAGGATATTAAGGAGGAGTTGAATAGATCGGGTGCCTGCGGGGCCTTGCTTTCCGGAAGTGGATCTACTGTATTTGGAGTCTACAGTGACTCTGAAAAGGCCGAGAAGGCTTTGGCTAATTTTCCTAAGGGCAACTGGGATCTTAAGCTTTGCAAAACGCTGAAAAGTCTTTCAGAGTTTTTGCCAGACGAAATTCTGAGCTATACTGACTAAATTTTGTTATAAGTTAATGATAGAAGTGACGCGCGAAGAGTGTGCGTGATTTAAAGATAAAGAAGATTGTTTGCACCGTATAAGGGTAGCCTTTGCAAATAAACCTCGAATCCCTCATGGGGGGTATTTGAGGCAAGGAATTTTTGGGGCGTCGTCAAGTGGCTAAGACACAGGATTTTGATTCCTGCATTCGGAGGTTCGAGTCCTCCCGCCCCAGCCAATTATTTTGAAAGCGGTAAAATCAAGGCATGGATAACAGCAACGGTAGAGCCCTTGTGTTTTCTGGTAGAGCCAATGTCGATTTGGCAGAAGATATCTGTAGCTATATGGGGATATCTCTTGGTCGGGTAGACATTCAGGATTTCTCAGACCAGGAAATATTTGTCCGAATTGAAGAAAATGTACGCGGCGGCGATGTTTTCATCATTCAGCCAACATGTTATCCCGGGAACAGCCATCTGATGGAATTGCTTATCATGATGGATGCTTTTCGCCGGTCCTCCGCCAAGCGCATCACCGCTGTTTTGCCTTATTACGGATACGCACGGCAAGATCGAAAAACTGAGCCGAGAGTGCCTATTACCTCCAAGCTGGTTGCCGATTTGTTGCAAGTCTCAGGGGCCAATCGCATTTTAACCGTAGACCTTCATGCGGGGCAGATTCAGGGATTTTTTAATATTCCTGTGGATCATCTCTACGCTATGAATGTGCTGATTGATTATGTAAAGGATCAGCATTTTGAAGATTTAGTTGTCATCTCACCAGACGCTGGTGGTGTGGAAAGGGCGCGTGCTTTTGCTAAGCGGCTCGGTGAAGTTTCTCTGGCCATCATCGATAAACGCAGGGAAGCCGCAAATGTTGCGAAGGCGATGAACATTATCGGCGACGTTGAGGGCAAGCGATGCCTCATTGTGGACGATATGATTGATACCGCCGGAACATTGATGGAAGCTACCGATGCGTTGCTTGGGGCTGGAGCATTGGAGGTTCATGCCTGCTGTACTCATGCAGTTCTTTCAGGGCCTGCTAAAGATAGAATCGCTAGCTCTCCACTGAAGTCCATGATAGCTACAAACACTATTCCCTTGAATGAGGAATTGAAGAAAATCGGAAAGATTAAAATTCTGTCCGTAGCACCCCTTCTGGGAGAGGCCATCAATAGAATTCACCAGGAAACCTCGGTGAGTTCACTTTTTGACTGACCCATTGAAGACAATCACAGAATTTAAAATAAACTCACTACTTACTAGATAAACAGGAGAAAAGAATGTCCGCTATATTGACTGGAAAAATCAGAGAAGGAAGAGGCAGGTCTGCGGCTCGTGCCGCAAGAAGAGCAGACTTACTGCCAGGAGTTCTCTATGGAATGCAGGACAATGTCTCCTTCACGATTGTCGAGAAAGATCTAAAAAAAATATTGCACGCAGGTGGCAAAAATACTCTTATCGATCTTCAAATTGAAGGTGATACCAAAGGACGAAAAGTCGTTCTTAAAGATTATCAAACACATCCTCTTAAGGCCAATTGGAGGCATGTCGATTTTCTGGAAGTAGATGAGAGTAAGAAAATTCATGTGCAGGTTCCTGTTATCTTGGTAGGAAAATCGCCTGGTGAAAAGATGGGTGGAATGATCAATCATATTCTTCACGATTTGGAAGTTGAGTGTCTTCCCAGCAATATTCTTTCCTCTATCGAGATTGATATGACCAAAATTGTATTGGGGCAAGTTCTTCATGTTTCCGAGTTGGAATTTCCTTCAACCGTAGATGTATTGACACCTCTCGATTCGGCAGTGGTTGGTGTTATGGAAGAAAAAGCGAAAGTTGAAGAGACAGCAGAAGAAGAGGGTGCTGAAGAAGCCGCCGTTGAGGTCAAGGACGCTAAGGACGGCAAGGAAAAAGCTGAAGGGGAAAGCAAGAAATAGGGAAGGTTTAAGAATCCTGTGTTTCTTATTTTGGGATTGGGAAATCCCGGTCCAAAATACCAGTTCACCCGGCACAATATTGGGTTTTTGGCAGTGGATGTTCTGGCGGAAGCGCATGGTATTCGCTTGTCAAAGCATATTCAGAACGCCCTTTGTGGTCAGGGAAAAATTGGAGAAGACTCCGTTATCCTAGCCAAACCCATGACCTACATGAACGAAAGTGGTCTGGCGGCTAAAGCCTTGCTGAAGAAGTATAATTTGCAAGTGGATAAAATGATTGTGCTCCACGACGAAATTGATCTTCCTCTGGGCAAAGTCAAACTCAAACGCAAGGGAGGGGATGCCGGTCAGAGAGGTGTTCGTTCTATCATTCAACGTTTGGGGGAAGACGAATTTGCAAGAATCAGGATCGGCGTAGGGCGACCTCTCGATAGAGAAGAGATTGTTGACTACGTTTTGTCCCCATTTGCGAGGGATGAAAGAGATACTCTCGGTGAAATTCTGGAGCAGGCCACGCAAAAAGTGGAAGATGTTTTAAAAGAGACTCACTGAGCTCCGTTACATCTATGAAAGATTAGTAAGAACTCTCCATCAAATATCAGGCCAGTGAATGGCCAGACAAATTGACGAATAATATAGAAGAAAAATATCACCATCAATTTAAACTGAGGAGTCAATCGAGATGTTAAAGGAATGCCAGGGAGAACTGACTTTTGTCGGTCTATCTGTTCTAGTCTATGCTGTAATGGCGATGTTCGGCGCGTCTGGAAGTTTCGCCTACCTAGCATGGATTTTTGGTTTTTTTGGATTGGTTGTTGCGTGGAAAGTTTTTGAGTATGTAGACGACCAACCTGAAGGCAATGAGAAAATGAGAGAAATTGCCGACATGATTCATGAAGGTGCCATGGTTTTCCTTTCTCGCGAATACCGCATCTTGGCTTATTTTGTTGGCGGGGTTTTCTTTATTCTCGTTGCAATCATTTCATCTCAGACTAGCCTTTGGATTGGTTTTTGGACAGGCATCGCTTATATCCTTGGTGCCGCATGTTCTATGGCCGCAGGTTTTTTTGGTATGAACGCCGCCACGACTGCAAATGTACGCACAGCGCAAGCCGCTAACGACAGTGGTCAAGCTAAGGCTTTGAATGTTGCCTTTAACGGTGGCGCGGTTATGGGACTCTGTGTTGCCAGCCTTGGTTTGGTTGGTGTCGGTGGACTTTTCCTTTTGTTTGCCCGTGGAGATTCTATCAGTGTCATCAGTGGCTTTGCGATGGGCGCAAGTTCCATTGCATTGTTCGCCCGTGTTGGTGGTGGTATCTACACCAAAACGGCGGATGTCGGTTCCGATCTTGTTGGTAAAGTAGAAGCTGGCATTCCAGAAGATGATCCAAGAAACCCGGGTGTTATTGCCGACAATGTCGGTGACTGCGTAGGCGACACAGCTGGACTTGGTGCAGATATCTTTGAATCTTATGTAGGTTCTATGATCGCAACCATTGCAATCGGTGCTGGCATGGCCGCCATGAAATTTGAGTACATGGCACTTCCGGTTATCATTGCTATGGTAGGGCTGATCGCATCAATCGCCGGTATTCGTGCAATGTCTACCTTGGCTGAGCAAGACCCTGCCGCCGCTTTGCGCAATTGCACATTTGTTAGCGCAGGTGCCATGTTATTTGTTGCGTTCATTGTCATCAAAGTAATGGGCTTGCCCACAGGTGTATTCGGGGCATTGGCCTTTGGTTGTCTTGCGGGAATCCTGATCGGCTTGATCACAGAATACTATACCGCAGGGGCTCCTGTGGTTCGTATTGCAGAGTCCAGTAAAACAGGTGTTGCGACAGTAATGATCACAGGTCTTGCAGTTGCTATGGAAAGTTGTGTGGCTCCGGTGATTGTCATTGCCGGCGCAATTTTTCTGGGTGCAAATTTCGCAGGTCTTTATGGAGTTGCCTTATCCGCAGTTGGAATGTTGGCGACTGTTGGAATCACGATGTCAGTAGATGCTTACGGACCGATTGCAGATAATGCAGGCGGTATTTCCGAAATGGCAGGACTCGGAGAAGAGACTCGAAAGATCACTGACGGATTGGATCAAGTGGGCAATACCACTGCCGCAATAGGCAAAGGCTTTGCTATCGGTTCAGCTGCTTTGACCGCACTCGCTCTTTTCGCCGCATTCACTCAGGCGGCGCATATCGATTCCATTGATATCACTCAAACACATGTTGTCATCGGTATGTTCATCGGTGGAGTCATTCCATTTTATGTTGCGGCTTTGACCATGACATCCGTTGGTGATGCGGCCATGACCATGGTGGAAGAAATTCGCCGACAGTTCCGTGAAATTCCAGGTCTTATGGAAGGCACCGGTAAACCCGATAGCGCACGATGCATTGACATCAGCACCCAAGCGGCACTGAGAGAAATGGTTTTGCCGGGTGTGGTCGCTGTGAGTATGCCCATTCTGATAGGGTTCACAATGGGAGCTGAAGCCCTTGGTGGAATGTTGATGGGTGCAACGCTTGCTGGTGTTCTCCTCGCTTTGCTGATGTCAAATGGCGGTGGTGCTTGGGACAATGCCAAGAAATATGTCGAAGCGGGTAATCTTGGTGGCAAGGGTTCCGATGCGCATCATGCTACTGTAGTTGGTGATACAGTGGGTGATCCTCTTAAAGACACCTCTGGCCCTGCAATGAACATCCTCATTAAGTTGATGTCTATTGTATCGCTGGTATTGGCACCTTTGTTTCTGTAATCTAGATTAATAATGAATGGAGCCTCTTCCGAGGTTCCCTGAAAAGGGATGAGGAAAAATTTCCTCATCCCTTTTTTTATTTGGTTTAAGTCATGCCTTCCCTACGATTTGGTTGTCACGATTTTCTAAATGCTCAACCCTTGCTCCGAAATCTTCAGGACAGAGCGGAAGCTTTGAATCTGGAAATTTATACAGGAGCACCGGGTGAACTTGCCGATCGCCTGTACTCGGGTGATCTTGATCTGGCAATGATCCCTTCCTACGAATATCTGAAAAAGGTAGAGCTGTATCGCATTCTACCCGGCGTGTGCATTGCTTCTAGAGGAGAGGTTGGCAGTGTCTTTCTGGTCACTAAGGAAAAAGAATTGAGCCAGATCAAGACCGTTGCGGTAGATCGACGATCTCGTACTTCGGTTGCCGCCCTCAAAGTATTGTTTGGAGGTCGGTTCGATGAGAACTGGAGCCTTCGCCCGACCGAACCCGACTTGAAAGCCATGTTGTCCCGCAATTCAGCGGCTCTGATCATTGGTGACCCTGCACTGGAAATCGATCGCTCCAAAACCCCCTATACCATTTTCGATTTGAGTGAGGAGTGGCTCCATAAAACCGGGAAATCGTTTGTTCATGCGGTGGTGGCAATTCGAGAAGGTGTCGTCATTCCCAATGAAATAAAGATTGCTATTCAGAATGCGGCCCAAAAGGAAGAGAAGCAAATCGAAACCATTTGCAGGGAATACGCCGGTAACGATGAACAGAAATTGGCCCAGTACAAAGATTACTTTTTAACTAAAATCAGTTATCATTTGGGTTCTGAAGAAGTTGAGGGCTTGATCCATTTTCAAAAAATGTGTAAAAAGATGGATGGTGGCACAAGCCAGCAAGACTATACCTGGGAGAGCATTGAGTGACAGAGACAACGGTACTTGTGGTCGAAGATGAGGAAGACATCCAGGAGTTGATAGCGTTCAACCTGACAAAAGAGGGTTACAAGGTTGAGCGTACCGATTCGGGGAGTGAGGCCGTTAAGATTGCTCGGGATATCATCCCCGACTTGATTGTGTTGGATTTGATGTTGCCGGGCTTGAACGGACTGGAGGTTTGTCAAAATATTCGAGAGAATAAAGTGACTGCTGATATCCCCATCATTATGGTGACAGCAAAAGGGGAAGAGGCGGATATTGTTGCGGGTCTTGAGATGGGTGCCGATGATTATGTGACCAAACCATTCAGCGTAAAAATATTATTGATCCGCGTCAAAGCACTGTTGCGAAGAAACAGTGCTGGGTCTGTCGATGAAGAGGGTGTTTTGAAGTTTCCTGATTTGGAAATAAACGTAGGCAAACACGAAACTCTTGTTTGTGGGAAACAAGTAAAATTAACACATTCTGAATTTTGTATCCTTCATGCTCTTGCACTTCGCCCCGGTTGGGTTTTCACCCGCACGCAAATTGTCAATGCGATTCGTGGAGATGATTATGCCGTGACTGACCGCTCCATTGATTTTCAGATTGTGGGACTGAGAAAAAAAATGGGCAAGGTTTCACATTATATCGAGACAGTGCGTGGTGTTGGCTACCGTTTTTATGAATAACGGCGGCCGTTTTAGGGAATCTTGTTGTTGCTCGCCTCATTAGCTCCGACCTTGTAGGTGAATGAAAAATGTATCCAGAGAAGGAGGGTGGTTCCCAGCAGTTCTGCCATTTCTTCGATGGCAGAAAATAGTTTGAACTGGTTCCAGGACGATGTGTCCAGATAGTTTTCGGCACCGAGAATTTTAGCCTGCATGGTTTCCAGACCTGCGGCCAATGCAAAAAGCCCTACCAACACTAACGCGGCTACAAGCAAGCGCGGGTGAGCCCGGAACTGCAGGTAATAAAAAATACCGAGCGCGCCTCCGATGAAGATGATTATAGGTGAAAATATCAGCGTCCATAGTAAGGCCCCGCCTTCTCTGGAAACCACAAAATAATCTCTCAAATTGCTTCCACCGGAGCTTTCCATGAGCCAGCGCGTTGCGGTTTCGTGGAACTGTCCTGTTTCATCCATCGACATCAATATCATCAATCCTGTTACCAACAGCCACCCGCGATAATAAGCTTGCTGGGTTTGTTTGCCTTGAAAGTAACAATGCAAAGCCGCGATCGCCGCCAAGGTAAATTTGAAGCTGGAATACCAGGTGGGCAAGTTGCCTTCCTGACCGAGGTCAACCCTTTCGCCCAGCATGGGGTGATTTGCAAACAACAGGTAGAGGCCGAGGATCACAAAGTCGGAGCAAATAAATCCGATCAATAATTTTTTAGGTTCTATGGGGAACATTATTTTTCATCAGAAGAAGCGCGTAAGTAACCACCTGCTATCAACTCTTTGCGCATTTCTTCACTGATTTCCTTTTTGTGGGATGTCCATTTGTTTTTTTGGTGCTTGCGCCATTCGGTCAACAAGGTCTCCATTTTAATCACCCTCTCTGGTTGCTCCGCCAGTAAATTTTTATTTTCTTTTGGATCGGCTGATAGATCAAGGAGTAGGGCCGATTCCTTTCCGTTTTCATCGCTTTTCTTGATGTATTTCCAACGTTTGTTACGGATGACATTGTATTCCTCTTCATAGGGTGTTTCTTGAAGAAAAATGTATTCGTCCGCGGTTTGTGAATCTGGGGTTGTTTGCAGTAATGATTTTCCCGGTAGCCATGATAGGGCTGGGAAACTCAATGCTTCCATGACCGTTGGCACCAGGTCTATGGTGGAGACCATTGCGAGCGGACGAGCGGGTGTTTTTAGGCCAATGGATTTTGGTGGTTTGATCAGCAATGGAATTCGTATGACCGGGTCATAATAACGTCCAGAGTGGCCGGGTCCCGGTTTGGCAAATTGATGATCGTAAGTTTCGAAATGAAGTTCGCCATGATCGGCTAATATCACGATCATGGTTTCTTCATAGAGTCCTTTTGATTTTAGAGATGCAAAAATTTTCCCCAGATAATCGTCTACCAATCGTATTTCGCCATCATAGAGAGCGACAGCGGGTTCCTTGAATGGTTCTGGCAAAATGCCATTTCGCCAGGCTTTCGCAAGATCATTTGCGCAACGCAAATCGAATTCCCCATCAAAGCCTTCCAATTTTTGTGGCGGGGGAATTTGCATGAACATCGTATTATAAGGCGGCGGCGGGTCGTAACTTTCATGGATGTTTTGGACGTGGAGCCAGATGAAAAAATTGTTCGCTTTGGGAGAATCGTTGTCTTTATCTTTGTCTTTGTCTTCGGAGGAGTTTTTTTCGGACCAGGTGTCGAGCCAGTCAAGAACAGCCATGAATCCTTCGGTGTCTTCTTCAAGGTCTTTTTCATCGTGCTCGTGACTTGCGACTCGATGGTTCTCGAAATTATCAAATCCACGGTTCAAGCCAGACTCTTCGCTCAATGCGTGATAGCCGATGAAGGCTGAGGTATCGTAGTTTTTTCGAGAGAGATATTCGGTTAGAATGGGGCTTTGTGGAGAGATTGCCATTCCATTATCGACGAGACCATGTTGAAAAGGGTAAAGTCCTGTTAACATAGAGGCATGCGACGGTGCCGAGTTGGTCGCTACGGTGAAAGCGTTTTCGAAGATCAAACTATCTTTAGCAAGCTTGCTTATGTTGGGACTGGTATCGCGATCGTAGTCGTAGATATTCAGGTGATCGTAGCGCAAAGTATCGAGAGTGATGTAAATGAGATTGGGGCGAGTTTTTGATACGGTATCGCCTGCAATGATATTGAGGATGAAGCGGGCTTGCAGTAAAACGAGTAGCCCTCCAGCCAGGACGAGCAGGCCGAGGAGCCATTTTTTTTCAAGGAAACGATTTAAAAATTTCATGTATTTTCTAGCGATTCATTATCTCAAAGAAACCCAGCGCAAGTTTCCTGATAAAGTTGCCATTCAGGATGGCAGTGACACTATTTCATTCAGACTTTTGTGGCAACGGGCGGTGCTGATGGCGCATTGGTTGAAGTCGCGCCACCCATTTCAGAATCGACCGATCGTTATTGATTTGCCCAAGTCGATTGATGCCATTATAACCCTTTTAGCTGTGCAGTTGACGGGGAATATCTACGTTCCTATTGATTCTGATAGCCCTCCCAAAAGAAGGCAGTCGATTTATCAAACCTTGGGACCTTGTCTGACAGCTAAAAAAATAAGGGGACAAATAGCGTTCGAGGAAGAACCTTTTGAATTTCCCCAAGACATATCAGAAGCAAACTTTTCTTTTATAGAATCAGAACTTTTGGAAAAGTTGGCAGAAAGGGTCAATAGCGATCCACTTTATATCATTTTTACCTCAGGCACTACAGGTCAGCCCAAAGGCGTAGCTATTTCCAACGCCAATGTTATCGATTATATTGATTGGAGTGTTGGGGCTTATCAAGTGACCGAGCAAGAGGTGATTGGCAGTCAGGCCCCTCTGTTTTTCGATAACTCGACGCTTGATTTGTATTTGATGTTCAAGACGGGAGCGACTCTGAAATTGATTCCTAAAGAAACTCTGGGGTTCCCCAGCTTGCTGGGTGAGTGTCTTGAAAAAGAAAAAATATCCTTCATCTTTTGGGTCCCCTCACTGCTTGCAAATCTGGTCAAATTTGATACCTTCTCTGCTTATGATCTCAGCCATTTGAATAAAATCCTCTTTGCTGGTGAGGCCATGCCACTCGGTATTTTGAAATCATTACGCGCGTCGTTCCCCAAGGCACTGCTGTCCAATTTATATGGTCCGACCGAGATCACAGTGGATGCCATCTACTGGATATTTGGAGACGAGTTGGAGGACTTGAAGGCAACACCACTGGGTATCCCTTGCACAAACCATCGTATTATTTTTCTGGATGAGAGTGGGCACCCGATCAAGGAAAACGATACCATTGGGGAGATTTGTGTTGTCGGTGCAGGTGTCGGCCTGGGATACTGGAACGATGCGGAACGGAGTGACCGGGTATTTATCCAGAATCCGGAGCATGATTTATACAAGGAAAGGGTTTATAAAACAGGAGATTTAGGATACCGTTCGGGAGACGATGGCCTTATCTATATGGTTGGAAGGAATGACGACCAGTTCAAACATTCAGGCTATCGAATCGAATCGGGTGAAATTGAAGTGGCATTGGAGCAAATGGAAGATATCGCTCAGTGTTGCGTGATCTACGATAAAGAAAAGCAGGAAATTCTGGCATTTTATACAACGACGAGCAACAACGACGCCCCCCCCAGTCGCAAGGCGATGGCGGAGCTTTTGCCACCGTATATGTTTCCGAGACGCTTTATTTTTCTGGAGAAATTTCCAACTACGGCCAATGGAAAGAAAGATCGCGCTACTCTATGGGACGAATACAAGAGTAAATCACCTGAAGTAGGAACAACTCAAATCACTAGCTATGGAATTGAATCAGATCGAAGATAAAATCAGGGAATTTCTTGAAAGAGAATTTCCCAATCCCGGAGAAGTATTAGAAAACTCCACGAATTTACTGGAGGATTGGTTCGTTGATTCATTTGGAATTGTGAACACGCTGATGTTTTTGGAAACCGAGTTCGATGTCAAAATGGACCGAGCCGACATCACCCCTGGAAATTTTAGAAGCGTGGAGACCCTATCCCGATTCGTGCAAGGAAACCTTCCAAGTTCTCAGTAATGGCAGGCTTACTGGGAACCGGACCCGTAACTCCGGAAGAACAATTAGCAAATGACCGTCATCACTGGGGCCCAGTGGCAGCGGTTCTTTTGTTCCTTACCCTCTTTACCTACCTGTTCACCTACGCCTCAATGGATCTTGATTTGCCGATGCCAGAAGCATTGGCAGAAACGCTGGGCTGGGAGCCGGAAGAAGTTTTTGACGACGACGGTAACGTTGACAGCAGTTTGTACATTCCTCTGACTTTTATATACGACAATGACGACGAACGCTTTATTTTGTTTGCAGGAATCGCCGTTGCCTTTTTGTTCGTCTATTTTCTTCCACTGAGATACAAGCGCGAATCATTGCTGATTTCCTTTTGCGTCATCATGGGAATCTTATATGGAACAAGGGGCTTGGCTGGCCTGGCAATGTCGCACACCCTAGTCTATCTCTTCCTGCATCCCGTTTCGCGCTATCGCCTTGGCATTGCTGTATTGCCCGGATTTCTTGGATTTGTGGCTTTTGCGGACTATTCGATTCCAAGTGCGATGCACTTGCTCAGGGCACTTTTATATGGAGCCTCAGGTGCGGTTATTTATTTTATTGCAGTGCTCCCTTTATTGAAAAAGGGGAAACTGGCAACTTTATTACAAACCTTAATTGTCCATTCAGCCCTGCTCGTTACTTTGGGCGGTGCCTTGTATGAGGGGGAAACGGGTGATTCCTTTGAAATCGCCTTGGGTATTATTTTGTTTTTCTGGCATTGGGAAAGGCTGATCCTTTATCACATCGACTATAAGGATGGTCGTATTCCCGAAGACATCTCCCTGGTTCGTTATCTGTCCATTTTTATGACGCCCGCGCAACTTGCACATTGGACGAGCGGTGTTTCAATCGCCCAAGGCTATTCCTATTGTGAAGATCATTTCCTTTGCGAAGATAAAAACAAGTTGGTGATTGGTGGACTCAAGTTATGGAGCATTGCTTTAGTGTACCTGGTATTAGGAGATTGGCTTTTGCATCATTTCCTAAACTTTGTCAGCCGTTGGAGCGGAGTGGAATTTTTTCTGCGGAACAGGTTGCTGGCTTGTCATTTCATAGAAGGTGGGGCGGTCTCCACGTCGACGGTTTTACTGACCACATTGGCAGATCTTTTGCGGTGGACGACAATCTGGGGAGGAGTGGTTCATTTTAAAGTGGGCTTGTGGCGTATATGTGGCTATCGGGTCGATCCGTATTTTAACTATCCCTGGATATCGACCAACCTTGTTGTGCTGTGGTCGCGACTGACCTTCCATTATCGCGAGTTTTTGGTCCGAGCTTTTTATTATCCCGTGTTTTTCAAATGTTTCAGAAAGAGCCCGCATTTACGGATTTTTTGCGCCACTATCGCTGCGGCTACTGTGGGGAATCTGGTTTGGGGGCATATGACGGAAGCTATTTTTTATCGCGGTGTTGAGTGGGAAAATATTATTTTTG
>JAJDBG010000153.1 GCA_029261475.1 Nitrospinaceae bacterium | reverse complement strand
ACGCGTTATCTTCACATGAGCCGAGTCAAGGTAAAACGCGGAGAGTACGTTCAGGCAGGTCAACAGATCGGGGAATCGGGCAACACGGGCAGAACCTTTGCCCCGCACTTGCACTTTGAATTGTTGACCCGTGGCAAGCGCAAGAAAATTCTAAACCCCTTCGACTACAAAGCCATTAAAACCGAACGAAAAAGACTGTCCCCTCAAGAATTCACCGCTTATAAACAGCAAATTCTGGCCCTCGACGCCAGTTGAAAATCCGTTGAGCAAAACTTCAACCAGAACCTTAGCGTTTCTACTCTGGGTTTTAATATTCTGATTTTTTTGATACTCTGGTCTGTATTGTTATAATCACAAACGACCCTCAGAATTTCAGGGAACCACCCCGCCAGAAAAAACATGAAAACCTTATACCTGAGCTTTGCATTTCTATTCCTGTCAGCCTGCGCGGAACTCCCGATAGAAACCAATATCGCTCCCCCTTCTGATGCCTCTTTACAGAAAGACATCGCGCTCTATTTGACGACATCTGAGCCAGAGGTTGAAAAAGAAATTGTCAAACGTCTCACATCGAAAAATGTTTCCCATGCCAAGGTAAAGTCTTTATTGCGCAAGTCTCTTGATGAACGGAGCGGCACTGCGGGCACCCGTCTTGATGAGAAAATCCTCATCGGCAAAAAAACTTATTCCTACGCAATCTTTGTCCCCGAATCGAGAGAGAAATCTCTTCCCATGATCGTCATTTTGCATGGCATGGGGGGAAGCGGTTTCAATACACTTCCTCCTTGGACAAAGCGACTGCTAGACCAATTCATCATCGTATGCCCAACCTACCCTATGGGGGCATGGTGGTCTCCAAATGCTGAAAAACTGGTGATGGGCCTCATTCAGAAAACATCCGCGACCTATCCCGTCGACATGAACCGTGTTTTCTTGGCCGGTTTGTCCAATGGAGCCATTGGTGCTTACATGATCGGGATGTTTTATCCAGACACCTTCGCGGGCATCGTTCCCATTGCGGGAAGTGTTACTCCGCGTTACATGCATTTTCTAGTCAATCTCAACAACACCCCTATTTATATGATTCAGGGGCAACACGATCCCATTTTCCCCATTTCCTTGAGCCGGAGAATTTATAAAATTCTCAGCGACATGAAATACCCCGCCGTCTATCGAGAGCACAAAGAGTCTGGAAACGCTCACGGCGGACATTTTCTTCCAGAAAAAGAAGTCCCCGAATTGAGAGAATGGTTATTGAAACAGAAACGCAAGATCAACCCCAAAACCATTCGCATGACTCGCGAAGCCAATCATATGGACTCAATCCAATGGGCGCGATTCAGCAGGGGAATACAGATAGCCGCTTTGCAGATCCCCGGCCCTGAAAAAGAACGCGTTCATGTGAGAGACGGAAAAATTGGGACCCTTTTTGCCACCAACAAGGGAAACAATCAGTTGGAAGTGATGGGTAAAAATATCATCGAATGTGAGTTATTATTGAACGAAGACATGGTCGATCTGAGCAAGCCCATCTATGTATCCAAACAAAGCATTGCCGATCAGGGTGGCAAACTTGTAACCGGACCAAAGCTTCCCGGCTATCATCAAAAAGCCATACCCGATCTCGGCGTACTGCTCAGTGGTTTCAAGAAAAAAAGGGACCCTGAATTATTGTACGATGCAAAAATTAAAATCAGTTGGGAGGACAGCATCGGTTTCGCCTCTTTACCATGACCACCCTCAACACCCAAACAGAATCGCCTTCATGGCTGACAAAATCGGCTAGCCTCCTGGGCTGGGATCTCATTCGCTCTGCACTCGCCTATTACGTTCACTCACCAGCGACCCTCGCACTTTGCGAAAACCTGCAAGCGGAGGATGATTTTGAAACGGTTTGCATCCTGAACGAAGAGACCAACGAAATTTGCAAGCTGATATCAGCCGGGAGCGGCTTCCCCCTTTCCCGTTTTGAAGACCTCGATCCGCTCTTGGAAAAAGTTGTAGAACGTCAAATCATCGAGTCCGAATCCTGTCTCGCTGTACTGAAGTTCATACGTTCAGGACGCGCAGTCCTGCGAAGCATCGACAAGCGCGAAGAATTCCCGCGACTGCGATATCACGCAGACCAGATAGCTCCTTTGCCCGAGCTCCTTAAGGAACTGGAACGTTGCATCGACGACGACGGGGAAATCCGCGACGACGCTTCTCCTGAATTAAAACAAGCCATCAAAACAGCCCAACTCGCCCGGCAGAAACTGGAAGATCAAGTTCGCAGGATGTTGTCCAATTCCAACATTCAATTGGCCCTGCAAGACAATTATTTCACCGAGCGGGAAGAACGAATCGTCCTCCCCGTGCGTTCAGACCGACGCTCCAGCCTAGACGGCATCGTTCACGATAGCTCTGCCAGCGGACAAACTGTTTACATGGAACCGGCGGCACTCGTTCCGCTCAACAATCAATTAAAAATTGCCCGGCTGACCATTGACCACGAAAAAGCAAAAATTCTCCAATCTCTGGCTCAATCCATTTTGGAGGAAGAACACTCGCTTCGCAAAAATCTGGAAGTCCTCACAGCATTAGATCTCATTCAAGCCAAAGGTTTTCTGGCGGAAAAGATGAACGCTGTTTCGTGCAAGTTGAATCAGAATGGGAAAATGCACCTGCTGGAGGCACGTAATCCAGAGTTGATCCTCAATGAATACCCTGTCGTTGCCAACTCGCTTTGCTGGGAAGAAGGAACGCAAGCGATCATCATCTCAGGGCCGAATACGGGTGGCAAAACAGTAACGCTTAAAACACTGGGATTATTTTCCATCATGATCCGAGCGGGTCTGCGCCTGCCCGTCGCGCCAGGATCAGAAATACCTTTTTACCCACAGGTATTTGCAGATATCGGAGACGACCAGAACATACGAGAAAGTCTTTCGACATTTTCAGCACATCTCGAAAAAATCATTTACGTTATGAATCAGGCTGGCCCTGGTACGCTGGTCCTGTTAGACGAATTGGGCATCGCCACGGACCCGCAAGAAGGCGCGGCACTCGCCGAAGCCATCCTGCTCGACTTACAGAAAAAAGGCGCCGTCGCTATCGTTTCAACACATTATCTGGAAATAAAAATGCTCGCACAAATCCGTAAAGGATTTGTCAATGCCTGCGCCGAGTTCAATCCCGAAACCCTGTCACCCACTTACCGTCTATTGTTCGGTGCGCCCGGCCAAAGTGCCGCACTCGACACAGCGGAGCGACTCGGGCTTCCCGCAGAGGCCCTGCAAAAAGCTCGCGCTATTTATGATGAAAGAGACAACCGAGCCGACTCAACACTACAGGAACTCACCCGGCAACGCATCGAGCTGGAAAATAAAGAAGAAGCTTTGAGCGAACAACTCAAGGCCGCTGAAAAATATGCAGAAGAACAAAAAGCCATCATAGAAACTCTTCGGCAAAAACAATCCGATTTTAACAAAGACAAGAACAAGCGCATGCAAACACTATTGCGCGATGCAAAATTTCAGGTACGAAAATATTTACAGGAAGCCAAGGGAAATCGTTCGGCACCCGCACTCAAGAAGATCGAGAAAAAAATCGACTCCATGGGTCGTCCCGAAGCGGTTGCTCTTCACAAAGAAACCATTGGCTGGTCTGCACCTGCGAAGGAATTAAAGTCGGGTGATACCGTCATGCTGAATTATCTGGGCGCACGCGGCATTTTAATGGAAGACCCTGCAGGCAAAAAAAAGGTCCGCGTAAAAATGGGGAACATCGTAACGCTCGCCGAAACAAAACATTTGCGCGGGTCTGACAATCGACGTGTTCAAACAGCCCCTCCCGCGCCAGCGAATGTCAAAATTCATATCGAGAGTCCGTCTTCGTCTTCGCCCATTTGCGATCTACGCGGAATGGATTCCGACGATGCGTTATACACATTGGAATCGTTCATGAGCCGTGCGATTGTAAACAATATTTCACGATTGACCCTTATACACGGGCACGGACGCGGGACGATAAAAAATTTGGTAAGGGATTATCTGGCGACAGCAGGCGTTTGCAAGAGCTGGAATCCCGCAGAGCAGTACGAAGGCGGAGACGGTGCAACCATCGTCGAAATGGAATGAGTACAAGTTGTTTCCATCAACACATTGTCACTTCACATGTCTTGTCGTACAATGCCGGAAACAGGCAGGCATGACCTGCAAAAAATAGAATTTTAAAGATACATATAAATTTGCAACAAACATTGATGAAAGGTCAGCCCATCGCCCCGGCAACTTGTCGGCAGAACTATTATGAAAATCGAACTCGATAAACAATACGATCCAAATCAGGTCGAAGACTACTGGTCCAAGTTGTGGGAAGAAAAAGGGTATTATCGCGCTGGAGACGAAGAGGGTCGCCCGCCTTTTTCCATCGTCATTCCACCGCCCAACGTAACCGGCTCCCTCCACATTGGTCACGCTTTCAATAATACACTTCAGGATATTTTGACTCGATGGCACCGCATGAAGGGTTACAACACCCTGTGGCAACCCGGGACCGATCATGCAGGCATTGCAACTCAAAACGTTGTAGAAAAACAGCTCAAGGTCGACGGCATCAGCAGACAAGACCTCGGGCGAGAAGCTTTTGTTGAAAAAGTCTGGGAGTGGAAGGAAGAATCTGGCGGCACCATCGAAAAACAATTGCGCAAATTGGGAGCATCACTCGACTGGGAGCGCAACCGGTTCACGATGGACGAAGGTCTGTCCAAAGCCGTTCGCGAAGTCTTTGTCACCCTATATGAAGAAGACTTGATCTATAAAGGCGACTACATCATCAACTGGTGCCCGCGTTGTCAGACAGCACTTTCCGACCTTGAGGTCGAGCATCAGGAACTGCCGGGAAAACTTTACCATCTCCGCTACCAGATCAAGGGAGAAGAGAAATTTCTGGTGATCGCCACCACACGACCCGAAACCTTGTTGGGGGACACCGCTGTCGCTATCAACCCCGAAGACGAACGCCATTTTGACATCAAAGGCAAAACCATCATCCTCCCCATTTTGAATCGGGAGCTTCCTTTGATCGAAGACCCCTACGTCGATATTTCCTTTGGAACAGGTGCGTTAAAGGTAACACCCGCACACGATCCCAACGATTTTGAATTGGGACGGCGCCATCAATTGCCTTCCATCAATGTCATGGAACCCAATGGCACGATGAATGAGAATGCGGGTCCCTACAAAGGACAAGATCGTTTTGAATGCCGAAAGCAATTGACTCAGGATTTGGAAGACGGTGGTTTTCTCGAAAAAATCGAAGAGCATATTCATTCCGTCGGTCATTGTTACCGCTGTAAAACCGTCGTCGAGCCTTATCTATCGAAACAATGGTTTGTTAAAATCAAACCGCTGGCCGAACCTGCTATCGCCGCTGTACGCGACGGGTCCATAAAAATCGTTCCACAATTTTGGGAAAACACTTATTTCGAATGGATGGAAAACATCCGCGACTGGTGTATCTCGCGACAAATCTGGTGGGGACATCAAATTCCCGCCTGGCTCTGCGGGCAATGTAAAAAAATGACTGTAACGAGGGAGGACCCTTCGGCCTGCACTCATTGTGGTTCCAACGAGATTGTAAGAGAAACCGATGTCTTGGACACTTGGTTCAGCTCTGCGCTGTGGCCATTTTCGACGATGGGTTGGCCCGAAAAAACCAAGGCACTGGAAACTTATTACCCCACGTCTGTGCTCTGTACCGGATTTGACATTCTCTTCTTCTGGGTTGCCCGTATGATTATGATGGGCTTAAAATTCATGGACGATGTGCCTTTTCGCCATGTCTACATCCACGCTCTGATCCGCGATGCAGAAGGCCAGAAGATGAGCAAGACCAAAGGCAATGTGATCGACCCTTTGACAATCATGAGCCAATATGGAACCGATGCCTTGCGCTTCACCCTTGCCGCATTTGCCGCACAAGGTCGAGATGTCAAACTGGCTGAAGACCGCATCGAAGGTTATCGAAATTTCTGCAACAAGATCTGGAACGCTTCGCGTTTCATCTTCATGAATCTGGAAGATTATGTTCCAGAAGCCAATGCTCAAGAGAAACCCCCGACCGCAACCGTTGACCGCTGGATACTCAGCAGGCTCAATGCAACCGTCCGCGATACAGAACGGGCATTGGATGAGTTTAAATTCAACGAAGCCGCTATGTTCGTTTACAAATTCATTTGGCATGAGTTCTGCGATTGGTATATTGAGCTGAACAAATCACGCCTCTATAGGGAAGGCAATGACCGGAAGTCGGCACAAGCCATGCTCATTCGAGTGCTGGAAACCAGCTTGCGACTTTTGCACCCCTTCATGCCTTTCATCACCGAAGAAATATGGCAAAAGCTTCCCGAAACCAGCGGCAGTATCATGGTCGCGCCCTACCCTCAATACCACGCTGATCTTTCGGATGAAGCCGCCGAAACTGAGTTGAACTTACTCATGGACGTGGTCACAGCCGTGCGAAATATTCGCGGTGAAATGAACCTGAATCCAGGCCTAAAGCTGAAAGTATTGTTAAAAACTCAGGACGGGTCCATTTGTGAAACTCTCGACCGTTGCGCCGATTCCATAAAAAATTTAGGACGCATTGAAGATTTTCAATACGGCCCAGAAATCGTAAAACCCAAAGGCTCGGCTTCATCTGTGGTAGAAGGGATGGACTTGTTCGTTCCGCTCGAAGGGCTCATCGACTTATCAGAAGAAAAGAAGCGCGTTGAAAAAGAGTTGAAAAAAATTCAGAAAGACTGGGATGCCTTGGATAAAAAATTGGCCAATAAAAATTTCATCGCCAAAGCTCCAGCAGAAGTCGTCGCCAAGGACACGCAATGGAAAACCGATCTGGAAGAAAAGAAGGCCAAGCTCCTCGCGCATATGGAAACCATCGAACAAGCTCTCTATTAGACGATGATGACCTTAGTGCGACAGTACGATACCAATCCAATAGAATGATACCCCGGAAAATATCACCGGGAATTTTCTAATAAATACAACGAACAGGTAGAACCTGTATATGGCTTTTTGCTCCTCTCTTAAAGAGAGCAAAGTCTTCAACGTACCAAAGGACCCAACTCAATGAATGCGACAAACGATCTACCGACCCGAGACCAAATAGCTGAAGCAGATACCTGGGATCTTTCTGGGCTTTACGTCAATAAGCAAGCTTGGGAAGAAGAATACAAGCAACTCGAACAAAGCGAGAAGGAATACGCAAAATTTCAAGGAACATTGGCAGAAGGAGCCAATAAAATTTCAGCTTGTCTGGAATTTGATTCCCAATGCATGCGCAAACTCGACCGGGTTTACACCTACTCCCACCTCCTGAATGATGAAGATAAAACTCACAACACACATCAAGAGTTGTACGAACGAGCCGTAGGACTGGCGACCAAACTTTCCCAAGCCAGAAGTTTCATCGATTCCGAACTCATGTCTATAAAAAATATGGACCAACATCTTAACGATGAAATACTGCAACCTTACAAGCTTCACCTGGAAAAAATCCTCCGATTTCGGGAGTACACGCTTTCAGAAAAAGAAGAAGCTTTGCTAGCCGCTTCGGCAGACATGGCCCGGGCCGCGCGTGATGGTTTCGATATGCTCGACAATGCAGACCTGCAATTGGGAACCGCGAAAGATTCGAAGGGCGATGAGATCACCATCACCCAAGGAGGCTTTCAGAGCATCATGCAAAGTTATGACAGGGAATTGCGGCGCAATGCGTTTGAGTCCTTTTACAATGCCTACTCTGCACACCAGTACACATATTCTGCCCTGCTCGCAGGAAGTGTGAAAAAAGATTTGTTTTACGCCCGTGCACGAAATTACAAAAACACTCGCGAACAAGCGCTCTTTTCTGAAAATATTCCAGCAAGCGTTTACGACAATTTGATCGAAAGTGTGCACAACAATCTACAACCGCTCTACAAATATTTTTCCATACGCAAACACCTGCTAGGCCTTGACGATCTACACCTTTATGATTGCGCTGTTCCCCTGGTTAAAGATCTCCAATGGGACATGTCCTACGAATCTGCGGTTGAAACAATAGAGGCCGCCCTGCAACCTCTCGGCAGTGAGTACGTTGCAGAATTAAAAAAAGGATTGCTGGAAGAACGCTGGGCAGATCGTTACGAATCCGCCAACAAACGAAGCGGTGCCTATTCTTCCGGTTGTTACGATTCCAACCCATTCATCCTTATGAATTACAGGGCAGACAATATAAACAGTCTGTACACCCTCATCCACGAAGCCGGACATTCCATGCACTCCCGGTATTCCAGAAGAACCCAACCTTACCTGTATGCCGACTATACGATCTTTGTCGCTGAAGTGGCTTCCACCTTCAATGAAGCACTGTTGACCCGTCATTTATTGAAGTCTGCAAGTGACGAAAAGATGAAGCTCTATCTCCTCTGTCGAGAAATCGATAATTTTAGAGGGACTCTTTACAGGCAAACCATGTTCGCCGAGTTCGAGAAAAAAATTCATAGCTCTGCTGTAGCCGGGGAACCGTTAACTGTCGACTACTTTAAAAAGGTTTACAAAGAACTATTAACGTTGTATTTTGGAGAAGAAGTCATCCTCAATGAATGCCTGTCTCTGGAATGTTTTCGCATCCCGCATTTTTATTTTAGTTTTTATGTTTATAAATATGCGACTGGCATTTCTGCCGCTTATGCCTTGGCTGAACGAACAACCGAGGGCGGCGAATCCGAGTTGAATGACTATCTAAATTTCCTCCGCTCCGGAGGATCTAAATACCCCATCCAGGCACTGCAAGATGCCGGAGTGGATATGACGTCCCCGCGCCCCGTGGACGCCGCATTAAAAAAGTTTTCCGACTTGGTAGACCAATTGGAAACATTGACGTCACAGATGTCATAAAACGCCACCCAACTCGAACCTTGAGCAGCGTGGCATATCCCAACCTTTGTAGAGGCGTATAGTTTTGAAGAAATCAGGATCGGCCGACAGGCCAAATAAAACCAACACCAACCGTAGTAGAAGAGACAGTAACGGGGGAAAATCCCAAAACTCCAATGCTCAAAATCGCAGTGGGGGAGGAGCCGCCAAGCAACGCCAAAGCAATCTCCAGCAATGGCTTTCTGCTTCCTCCTCGCAAACCCTCACTTCGCATCTTTCCATGACCTCCAATGGGAATCGAAACAGCAACAACGGGAATTCTTCCAATGGGACAAAAAATGAGTCCCGCAACGGAACGAAACGGAACAACCAAAAACCGCAACAAAAAAATCGTTTTCGATCTCGGCAGGATAAAACACGTAATCCCAACGACCGACAGTTTAAGCAAAATACGGATCAAGTTCAAAATGCTCCAACGTCGCAAGTTGCACCAAGCACATCAACACAAACAAGCAACGTATCTTCGAATCCGGATGTTGCAAAAATTGATGCCTTTGAATTGTTCTGCGCCTACCATCTAGGTATACGACCTGACAATCAATACCGTCAAGCCAACATCAATGAGGTAGCTCGGAGATTTAACGCCAGCACAGGTGTGATAAAGCAGGCTTCTAAAGAGTATGGAATGGACCCTGCCGCTCTATTGGACAAGGATTTTGATATGGCCATGGCACAGTTGGACATTCAAGTAGCTCCTGAAGGAATAGATCGAAAGGAACTGGCCAAAAATATCTATGAAGATTTTCTTGCGGCACCCGTTCAAAAACGTAACTGGAAAAAAATTCTGGAAGAAGATGCAAAAGAAAACAGGAAGGTTTTTGGAAGTTGACCACCCAGCGATCATTCCTCCGACTCTGAATGATCTGCCAAGTTTGAAGTTTTTGTTCCTCGTTTGAAATTCAATAGCTCTTTCACAATACGGTCCTGGATTTTTTTCGCACGTCCATTAGAACACTTTAAGTCGTTCATTAAAATCGAGAAAGCAAAGTGCTCGCCATCAGCCGACTGAACGTATCCCGAAAGGGAGCTTGTAAAATTTAAGGTTCCTGTTTTTACTCGTATTCTACGGGCCTCTTCCGTTTGCGCCAATCTATCCTGCACACTTCCGTCGACACCCATCACCGCTAGAGAGTCCAAAAATTCAGGGAAAACGCCCCAATCCCCTTCCATGTCTTTGAGGACAGCCACAACCAAATCGGCAGAAATCTCGTTGCGGCGTGACAAACCCGATCCATCAAAAATCCTGAATTGACTGCTATCAAAGCCTAAGGAGTTCAGGTATTTTTTGATCACAGCCAAACCTTTTTTAGTCGTTCCCGGATTACCGGCAACATGAGCACCCATCGTTTTCAAAATTTGCTCTGCTAGAAAATTATTACTGAACTTGTTCAATCCACGCAAGGCCAGAGAAAGTGGTTCCGAAGTGAAATCGGTCACCTCTAATGCTAAAAGAGGGGTCACCCCTCTACGAGCAGTCCCATCCACCACGACACCGGCTCGGCGCAGATAGTCTTTGAAAACCATCGCCGCATACAAAGGGGGATTGGTAATATTGACAAAATAATGCGAACGGGCCCGATCTTTAGAAACGCTCCCCGTTATCGTTATCGTGTCGTAACCTTCTCCCGGAAAACGGTTGACGATAAGACGACCTCTTTTGCCAAAGGCTAAAGTCTTTGCACGATTGTCTACACGCACATAGCCTACATCTGGTTCCACAACTACTACCGGCGGCTTGCCCACAGTTTTAGCAGGGCTCACTAAAACTTCGACGGTATTGAAGTTGAATGAAAGTGCGCCCAAAGGTGCATTGTAAGCCTCGATGCCAGCTAAAGCCTTCCCAAATCTCCCTCTCTGACGGTCATCAAAAAAACTTTCGTCCGCTACAATATCGCCCGCAATTCGAGTCAAAGGCAGATTGCGTACCTGGAGAGCCATCCGCCATAACTGTTCCGTCACCAACTTGGGATCGCCAGAACCTTTTATATAAAGATCACCCGATAAAACGTCCCCCTTAATTCGCCCCGGAGAATACAAACTGGTGACAAATTGGTAATCCGGACCGAGCACCCGTAATGCAGCTGCCGAAGTGAGCAATTTCATGTTGGAAGCGGGAATATACTGGCGGGAACTATTTTGGGAAAAAAGGCTGGAGTTGTCTTTTAGAGAGACGATCTGAATGCCAAACTTGTTTCTACGCAAACAGGAATTAGAGAGGACCTCTTCAATCGTCTTGCTGAAGCCTTGCTCGGGAGTTTCCGCAAATGCTGATTTAGAAACAAGAAAAAAGCAGGCTGTTAAAATAAAAAACGAGAATCGGAAAATATTTTGCGTCAAAAATTGCATAAGAAATACTACCGTTTGAACACAAAAAATACAATTGGCAATTTGGATTCCACTTCTCTTTTATTCTGTACAAGTTTCCGCTATAATATCGATATGATAAATTTTACTTACATTAAATACGGAATCGTGTTGGCATTAGTAGCTATCCTTCTCGGAATCAGCATGGGTTTAGGCTTTGGCTGTTGTGAGGACAGCATCAAGAGCAAATTCAAAAGCGATGCGTATGAAGTTTTGGATACTGTCTATAAGGGCAGTAAAAGCAAAGCAAAAAGAATAGCCAGCAGTTCCTGGAGCTATATGAAACGCGCCCATTTTCATTCACAAACTATGGGCGTCATCAGTTTGGTTTTTTCACTTTTAGTCGCTGGCTTGAAATTTGCGCCCCGTTGGCAGTTGGGGGTATCCATTTTTAGCGGTTTTGGAGCTTTGGGTTACGGTCTATTTTGGCTACTGGCAGGGGTGATAGCACCGAGTATGGGTTCTACCAGTGCTGCCCAAAATGCTTTAGAGCTACTGGCACAGGCTTCCGCAGGATGTTTTTTCCTCTCCGCAATTGCTCTGTTCGGTTTGCTGGGAGCGAAAATGTTCAGTTCTTCAAATTCAGTTTCAGTGCCTGAATAATCGATTCGCAATTGTGAGTCCGTTAAACGCTGGTCCAGTAAAAGTTAAACCTGACCACATTATTCTCTCACCATTTACATCCCATTCATTTTTTAAATTTTTGGCCCTATTATCTATTTGACTGTAGGCCTAACCATTCATTGGAAAAACTATGAAATACGATCTTGTCGCCATTGGCAATGCCTTGGTGGATTTTGAAGCACGAGTAGATGAAGAATTCATACGTCAGTTTTCCCTCTCCAAAGGCGGAATGTCCTTGGTCACCGAGGAAGAACAAGCACGTGTCCTGAAGGTACTTCAGGGAAAAAAAGTTAAAACCTGCTCTGGTGGGTCTGCCGCCAATACCGTCCATGGCTTAGGCGTATTGGGCGGAAGCGGTTATTATTTTGGTAAAATTGGTGACGATCCAAGCGGCAAAATTTATGAAGCAGATATGTTTGAATGTCGCGTGGGCTTTCCCGGTCGCGAAGGTGCAAAAAAAACCGAGACAACCGGAACTTGCATCGTGTTGATCACCCCCGACTCCGAGCGAACTATGCTCACGCACCTTGGTGTTTCTGCCAATCTTCACGCTGATGATATCGATCCTCAGATTGTAGAAAAAGCCAAATGTGTTTACATTGAAGGCTATTTGTGGACCGGCGACGAAACCCGATCGGCGGCTATGAAGGTGGCTAAAATTGCGAAAGAAAAAAAGATTCCCGTCGCCTTCACCTTAAGCGACGCTTTTGTTGTAAACCAATACAAAGAGTCTTTGAATGAATTCATCAATGACTATGTCAACATCCTTTTCTGCAACACTGTTGAAGCCCGTGCTTTGACCGACGCATCCAATCCAGAAGATGCTTTTGATGCTCTCGTTCAACGAGCCGAAGCTTTGTTTCTAACACTGGGAGCAGACGGTGCTTATGTGGGACGAAAGGGTGGGGATAGAAAATTCGTCAAGGCATTTAACGTTCAGGCGATTGACACAACCGGTGCAGGCGATTTGTTTGCCGCTGGTGTCTTGCATAGTCTGGTCAACAAACGGGGAATGCTGGAGGCCGGTGCGATAGGTTCCTATTGCGCCGCCCAAGTCGTGACTCACATGGGAGCACGTATGCCTGTCAAATCTCACACCGATATTGAAAAAATCCTGCAGGAATACAAAAAGCTATAGACCCAAAAAATTAGCCCCCTACGGTACGCTGTACGGTAGGGGGCTAATATTCTTTTTGATTTTAAACTACGGGATTGCTTTGAGAAACAAATCTCATTGATTTCTCAACCGCAAGGAACGACACACACCATCCCCCGCCCCTCTTTGTTTTTCTCAATGTAGAAAATTCAATATTCTGGAAATATCCTTAAGCACCTGCCGCTTCATCCGCTCGGTCTTTTTCCATTTGATTGATTTTCAAACGTAGCTTAATCGCCGCGTTCAACTCCTTTACGATTCTGTCGTTGGCATCAGGAAAAAACAACTTCTGATTGAATTCATCAAGACTGTGCTCTCGAAGTACCTTGGCAAAAGCTTCATCGACAAAGGGGCGTGTCATTTGAACCACACCCTCAAAATGGACAACAATCTTCTCGTATTTGTCCCAGTTATCCAGCATGATTTGGCGAATCGTTTCACCCGAAGGCTCTCCTGAATCTGCAGTGCGACCAGAAGGTGTAGAAGTTCCCATCGTCTTATAAACATCTAATAAAAATTCTTTTTCCATGGGCTAAGTTTTCTTTTTTAAATTTCAGAATTAAGCTTCGGAGACTTTTACACTTTTCATCTCAATACGCTCTTCCGGATTATCACGGCTGTCTCTGGGGGAATTGACGATTTTATCGGCAACATCCATACCTTCAGTCACCCTTCCAAATGCGGTGTATTGATTGTCCAGAAAATGGGAATCGTTTACGACTATAAAAAATTGAGACCCTGCGCTATCGGGGTCTTGCGCACGCGCCATGGACAGGATACCGCGATCATGAGGCGTATCGCTGAATTCTGCTTTGATGGTATAGCCCGGACCACCGGTCCCATGACTGGATTTGTCTGAGCTTTTAGAATTGGGGTCGCCACCTTGAATCATGAATCCGGGTATCACTCTGTGGAAAATGGTCCCATCGTAGAACCCTTTCCCTGCAAGGTCTGTAAAATTTTTCACATGACCCGGCGCGATATCTGAAAAAAGCTCTATTTCTATATTCCCAAGCGTTGTTTCAATCACTGCAGTTACGTTAGACATATTCCCTACTTTCATTAAATAAGCCGACCGAGGTCGGTAGAATTGTTAGTAAATGGAGATTTAAAAAAATCAGTGCTTTTGGATAGTAACACTCTTCATCTCAATTCGCGTGTGTGGATTGTCTCCCCCATCGCGTGGTGCGGCTACAATTTTATCAACAACATCCATGCCACTTACAACCTCTCCGAAAACAGTGTAGTTTCCATCCAGAAAATTGGCATCCTTAACAACAATAAAAAATTGAGATCCTGCACTGTCAGGATGGCTGGAGCGTGCCATGGAAAGAATGCCTCTATGATGCTTCATGTTATTGAACTCAGCTTTAATGCTATAACCCGGGCCGCCCATTCCGTCATTCCCTTTATCAGCATCCTTTGTATTGGGATCGCCACCCTGAATCATAAAGCCTGGAATCACACGATGAAAAGTGGTTCCGTTATAGAATCCCTTATTCGCTAATTCCTTGAAGTTTTTCACGTGCCCAGGTGCAATGTCTGGGAAAAACTTCACTTCGATCTTCCCCATCGTGGTTTCAATAACAGCCACTTCCTTGGCATGAACAGTCCCACTTAAAACTCCGGTCAAAATAATTGCGAATAATAACTGCGATATTTTCATTCAGTCCTCCCAGGAATCGCCTTAAAATAGAATCCCTGTCGTGAGATTAAAAATTCTGATTTATTTTCTCCAAAATAAATCAGTATTGATTCCATAAACTTGGCTTAGAATAAAACAATACGCCCTAAATTTCACATCTTTTTATCAATAGTAATCAAAGAGAAGAATTCTAAAGAATGACTTATCAAATGTCAAACGATAGCCAATGACCTTAAGATTCGGCCTAGTCACCTTCAGTTATCTGCTCGCTGGAATGGGAATATTCTGCCTGGTATTGAGTGAGATGTTCACTCGCCTGACAGGCATGGCCTTGTTGGCGGGTTTGGGAATTTTTTACGCTCTGGAGCTGAAAAAAATAATTCCTATCAAGCCATCCTCCAAACAACTCATATCCAATTGGAATGTCCTCGTTTTACCGGTTCTCTATTTTGCTCTGGATTTGCCCTTGTTCGATCTGGTCACCTGGTTTGTTGTTTTCCTGATTTTTACTCGCTTTCTTTTGAAAGCCGAAATCAACGATTATCTTTTTGGCTATATGTTGGCAATCGTATGCCTGTTCATCGGTGCCCTTTATGTGCAAACTATTTCTTATGGAATCATTTTTCTTGCGTTTTATTTTGCTCTCAGCTTGTGCCTGATTTTTTACAATATGACTGTGGAAAAAGTTGGCAGTCACAGTCCTCCAGAATTTTTCAAATGGGCTGGCGATCAGGAAAAACTGCCCGCTTCCTTATTTGGTGCCTCTTCCGGGCTAATTGCTCTGAGTTTGATCCTGACAACTTTTATATTTATCAGCTTCCCTCGAATGGGTTTGAGTTTTTTATCCCTCAACTCAAAATCCTCCTCAATCAGCGGTTTTTCCGACAATGTCGTTCTAGGTGATGTTGGAAAAATCAAACAAAACGAATCGGTTGTCATGCGGATCGAATATTTCAAGGACGGGAAAAAATACCGGCCGCACTCTCCCATCTTGTGGCGCGGGGTAGCACTTGACCGTTATGAAAATAATCGCTGGCAAGCCAGTCCTGCCGAGGAACTGGAATTGTGGCATGCAAAAGGTCAGGAACTTAACCTCTTTCACGTCAAACCCGGAAAAGAAATCCTACGGCAGGAAGTGTATCGGGAAGCGTTTGAGACCGATATTGTTTTCACCCACGGCATCCCACGTACAATCAATGGCAATTTTCGTAATTTGAGGATGAGCCCGGGGTTCGTTTTAAAAACCGGGAAGCAAGGCGGGGCGCGACACTTTGTCATGCAATCGGAGGTCGGGTATCCAATGCAGAGCTACAACTTGAAATCGCCCAATCCGGAATCGAACAAGTACCACTCCCGATACTTGCAACTGCCAGAGGCAAGCACTCGCTTTATCCAGCTTACAGAACGTTTGACTCGCAATCTGAATGACGTTCCCGCCAAAGCCAAAGCGATTTTGGATCACCTCGGCAACGGCTTTTCTTACACATTGGAAAAAAAAGCTCCTGAGGCTGGGGTTTCTCCTATCGACGATTTCTTGTTCCGCAGGAAAAAGGGACATTGTGAGTATTTTGCATCGGCGATGACGCTCCTGCTTCGTCAGGCAGGGGTAGCCGCACGAATGGTCAACGGTTTTGCTGAGGGCGAATGGAACGCCTTTGGCGAGTACCTCATCATTAAGGAAAAACACGCACATTCCTGGGTAGAGGCTTTTATACCCGGTACGGGCTGGATGGTTTACGACCCCACACCTCCCGATCTCTCAATCTCAGAACAAGCAAGGTCTTCAACAACTTTTCTTTGGATGGATTTGCTTCAACTGTACTGGCAACGCTATGTGGTCCGCTATTCATTTCGAGATCAGATTGAAATTTTTAACTTCTTCAACTCTGAAAGTCGCGGGCTGATGGAGGGTCTCAAAAGTTTCAATTTTAAAAATTTATTGAGCAAAAGAATAACGATTGCTGACTCCCTCTGGATATTTGTCTCGCTCGTACTTCTGGGCAGTGTTGGAATTTTTTGGTATTTTTTCAAAAAAAGAAGCGCACCTTCCTTTTCAACACAGCTGTACCTGAACCTTCTCTCGCAATTGAAAAAATCAGGCATACAAAAAATGCCCTCCTGGACGCATCGTGATCTGTTAAAAAACCTGCAAAAACTGCCTCCAGAGAAAAGAGCACACGCAGAAAATATCGCTTCCTTTTATGAGAAAAATCGCTGGGGGCATTTCATGCCCAATGAATCAGAAAAGAAGGATATTCTCAAAATCATTGAAAAAATTTGATTCATGACTCTCCACATGCAACACTAATTGCAACACAGTGCAACGCAACGAAAGATCAACAATAAATTGATGACCCTGTCGCTTTCCAACTTTAAAAAAATGATAAACGAAAAATCTGAATATCTTAGTAATATTTTTGAGGTCCTCGACGAGGCTGTATTCGTCTACGACCAAAACATGATCATCCGCAATTTTAATACTCGGGCTGAGGAAATCACGAAATTTAAAAAAGAGGATGTGATCGGGGAAAAATGCACCACTCTCTTCCGCTCGAGCATCTGCCAGAATAACTGCGCTCTCTGCATGACGGCAAAAACGGGTGAACTCAAAGAACCGGTACGCTTTCAATCCAAATTTGTTAGAAGAGATGGTACCGAAGGGCTGGGGAATTTCCATGTGGGCTTGATCAACAAGGGAAATTCAGGTCAACGGGAAGTCATGGTAGCGATAACCGACGCTACCGAGGTGCAACAATTACGAGAGGAACTAAAAGAAACCCGCTCTTTTCGAAACATCATCGGAAAAAGTTCCTCAATGGTCGAGCTTTTCAAATTCATTCAAAATATTGCCGCATACGATTCCACCATTTTGATTCAGGGAGAAAGTGGAACGGGGAAAGAATTGGTCGCCAAAGCGATCCATCAAGAAAGTCCTCGTTCTGAAAAACGACTGATAAAAGTCAACTGTTCTTCTCTATCACCCGGCTTGTTAGAGAGCGAGCTATTTGGTCATGTCAAGGGTGCCTTCACTGGCGCATTGAGGGATCGGGCAGGCCGGTTTGAAGAAGCCGATGGCAGTAGTATTTTCCTCGATGAAGTGGGCGACCTCAGCCCTCGTGTGCAAGTGAATCTTCTGCGCGTCCTGCAGGAAAAGGAAATCGAACGTGTTGGAGACAATCGCTCAAAGAAAGTCGATATTCGCATCATCGCCGCGACACACAAAGATTTAATGGCGGAGGTCAGGGAGGGTCGATTCAGAGAGGATTTATTTTACCGGCTCAACGTCATCCCCATTCAACTACCTCCGCTTAGAATGAGGAAAGAAGATATCCCCCTGCTTGCTAAACATTTCATACAAAACTGGGATGGCTTGAAAACAAAACAGTTGAACGGTGTTTCGCCTTCTGCTCTTCGCAACCTGATGGATTATGACTGGCCGGGAAATATTCGGGAGTTGGAAAATGTCATTGAAAGGGCCTGCGTGGTTTGCTCGGAGAAAATGATTGAGCCTATCGACCTGAACTTGATACAAGTCCAACCGTTTCCTAACGTGAAAGAGGCAAAACGCAAGATCATTGACAAAGAAACAATCATTCAAGAATTGAAAAACTGCGGTGCCAACCAAACCCTGACCGCTCAACGTCTGGGCCTGCATCGCGTTACTCTCTGGAGGAAAATGAAGAGTTACGGCATTGATGCCTGACAGGCCGGATATGCACTATGCGGGTTCTTCTCAGAATCCCATAAGCGGCATACCCCTCCCACTTCGGCATCTTTGCCGTCTACAACGAGTCTAGATGATTTTATCAATTTCCTCGATCATCTCTTGCACTTCTCTTGCGGAAGTGTCGACCGCGGCTTTCTCTTCATCTGTCAATTTCAGCTGTATGATTTCCTCAATTCCAGTGAGGCCCAATTTAACAGGCACACCGAATTGAATACCGCTCCATCCGTACTCACCTTCAAGGTAAGCCGTACAAGGGAGAATGCATTTTTTATCACGCAGAATGGATTCAACCATCTTAACAGCAGATGCCCCGGGGGCAAGAAAAGCCGATCCTTTTTTGAGGAGCCCCACTATCTCGGCTCCCCCCTTGCGCGTTCGATCCACCAAACGATCGATTTGTTCTTTGGTCATCAAATCAATGATGGATATTCCAGATACGGTGGCATAACGAGGTATGGGAACCATCGAATCGCCGTGACCGCCAAGCACCATGGCGTCAATTTCTACCATGGAGCATTTGAGTTCTAAAGAAATGAATGTTCTGAATCGTGCGGCGTCGAGAACACCCGCCATTCCCATGACCCGATTTTTAGGCAATCCAGAAACTTTCTTCGCAACATGGACCATTGCATCCAAAGGATTGGAAACAACAATTATGATGGGATTGGGAGAATACTTCATGATCTCTTCCGTCACGGATTTCACTATCTTTCCGTTGATCCCCAATAAATCAGTCCGGCTTTGTCCTGGCTTCCTAGGCAAACCTGCAGTGATAACAACAATGTCGGAATCTGCGGTGTCTTTATAATCATTGGTTCCTGTTATGATACTGTCGAAGGCTTGGAGACACCCCGACTCTTGAAGATCAAGAGCCTTGCCTTGAGGTATACCCTCAACAATATCGATCAATACAACGTTGCCAAGATTCTTATAAGCCAATAATTGAGCAACGGTTGTTCCTACCTGACCGGCACCCACTACGGTAATTTTTTTTCGCATATTCCCCTCTTCGGTGCCCAATAACAGCTCAGCACCTAAAAGTTAATAAAAAAAACGTACGTCCAATTCTATCCGCAGTACCAACATTTCAGGCTTTTCGTCCCGATTCTGCGGAGGCTATCCTAGCCGTCAATGATGGCGTTAAAGGTCGCACTCGAACGCATTGCGTCTCTGACCTTTACCGGATCCGGGCGATAATAACCACCGATATCTTTCGGTTTTCCCTTACTGGCGTTCAACTCCCCTATAATGACTTCGAACTTATCGTCGAGTGCTTTTGCGATAGGGGCAAAATGAGCTTTCAATTCCTGATCGTCATTCTGTTTGGCCAGTTCCTGAGCCCAGTACAATGCTTCATGAACATGGGTTCCTGCATTATCCAACTCACCCACTGAACGACCGGGGGATTTTTTATTTTCCATCAAGGTACCAGTAGCTCGATCAAGAGTTTCGGCGAGAATTTGAGCTTTTGGATTTCCTTTGACTCGACTCAGATGCGCCAAGGACTCCGAAAGAGCCATGAATTCACCCAAGGACTCCCATCTCAAATGCCCTTCCTTAACAAATTGCTGAACATGCTTGGGAGCCGATCCGCCTGCGCCCGTCTCAAAAAGCCCGCCGCCTTCGATCAAAGGTACGATAGAAAGCATCTTGGCACTGGTGCCTAATTCTAAAATCGGGAACAAATCGGTCAAATAATCACGGAGAACATTCCCGGTTGCGGAAATAGTGTCCTTGCCCTCTTTGGCACGTTGCAGAGAAAGATTCATCGCCTCCACAGGTGGCATGATTTTAATATCCAGGCCCGAGGTGTCATGATCTTTTAAGTAAGTATTTACCTTTGCGATGATTTCAGCATCGTGCGCCCGGTCTTTATTCAACCAGAAAACAACCGGCATCGAAGAAGCTCGGCCTCGATTGACAGCAAGCTTGACCCAGTCCTGAATCGGAATATCTTTTACCTGACAGCTACGGAAGATATCGCCTTCTTCTACTGCAAGCTCATGCAGGGTATTTCCCGCGCCGTCTATAACTCGGATAGAACCTTTACCAGGTGCCTCAAATGTCTTGTCATGAGATCCATATTCCTCAGCCTTTTGCGCCATCAAGCCAACATTGGGAACGGTTCCCATGGTGGTAGGATCAAATTCCCCATTCTCTCGACAAAAGTCGATCGCCGCCTGATAAATCCCGGCATAACAATTATCTGGAATCAGAGCCAGGGTATCGTGCTCTTTCCCATCAGGACCCCACATTTTCCCGGAGCTACGAATGGAAGCCGCCATGGAAGCATCGATGATTATGTCACTTGGTACATGCAAATTGGTGATACCTTTGTCAGAATCCACCATCGCCAATTCAGGACCTTTATCTATGCAAGCCTTGATATCCGCAATGATTTCGTCCTGTCTGGCTTGAGGTAAATCCGTTATTTTTGCATAAACATCGCCCAAACCGTTGTTGGGATTGATGCCTGCCTCCTTGAAAACATCTGCATGTTTGGTGAATACATCTTCAAAAAAAACAGAGACGGCGTGACCAAAAATGATAGGGTCAGAAACCTTCATCATGGTGGCCTTCATGTGCACAGAGAACAGAACGCCTTGTTTTTTCGCCTCATCCATTTGTTTTTTGATAAACTCGCGAAGGGCTTTGCAACTCATTGACGTGGCATCCACGACATCGCCTTTATCCATAGGCAACTTGTCTTTCAAAACAGTGACATTTCCGTCTACGCCTGAAAATTCAATTCTACCTGTGCCGGCACTTGCTTCCGTAATGGTTGCCGAAACCTCATTGGAAAAAAAGTCTCCACCTTCCATATGGGCAACATTTGTTTTGGAATCCTTGCTCCATTTCCCCATGGAATGAGGGTTGGTCTTGGCGTAATTTTTCACAGCACCTGCGGCTCTACGGTCAGAATTACCTTGTCTCAACACAGGATTAACCGCACTGCCCTTTACACTGTCGTATTTAGCCTTTATTTCTTTTTCTTCATCATTCTTCGGGTCTTCAGGATAATCAGGGAGTTTGTAGCCCTGAGATTGCAATTCTGCAATTGCACCTTTAATTTGAGGAATGGATGCACTGATGTTAGGCAATTTGATTATATTCGCATTTGAGTCCATTACAATTTTCCCCAAGAGAGCGAGATCATCCTCTTGCTGTTGATCCGCCGACAATCTTTCGGGAAATTGAGAAAGGATTCGCCCTGCAAGCGAGATATCCATAGTGCCAACATTTACGCCTGCGGCCTTTGTGAAGGACTGTATGATGGGAAGAAATGATCCGCTCGCAAGCTCGGGTGCTTCATCAACTTTTGTGTAAATTATATCCGGTTGTTCAGACATCGCGCATAAACTCCATGAAGAATTACTTTAGTTTTTGTATATAACTTCAAAATTAAAAAATTGGCAATCCAATGTAGGTGAAGGACGTAAGATTAGTAATAATACTCACCCTTGTCAAGCGAATAACAGGCCTCCTGCAAGCGTTTGATATTAAGTGTCTAGTAGAGAAAAATTTCACCTATTAATAAAGACATTTGAAATGCTTTCATATAAATATACATTTTGGGGAGCTATTGATCAGTGCAACAGGTGCGGTAAATCAACAGGCTATTTCATGATTTGCTGATTTAATGATATGCTTAAGGATCATTAATTAACACCAAATCCTCGAGAATACCTCTTGGCGCACTCAGAGTAAAATAGCGATTCTGGCAAACTTTTTTATGACTCACTCTCTCAATCATTATCAGTTTGGCGTAGACTTCTCCCTTGCAGGAGAACTTCCCTCTGACCCGCGAAAAAGATCCGGTTTTTTCAAAGTTTTTAAGAAATTAATCGGTGAGGAGAGAGAAAAAATCCGCCAATGGCATCGCCGCCAGGTAGTGGGCAGAGAGGTCCTGCAAGCTCACACGGGATTGGTGGACGAAGTTCTGAAATACCTTATCCTCAGCCTCTCCAAATCAGATCTTTACAAGAAGCACAATCCTCTCGCCGAATTTGTCTTGGTCGCCGTCGGTGGTTACGGGCGCGGGGAGTTGAATCCCAATTCGGACATTGATCTCCTTTTCCTTCGCCCTAAAACAATTTTGAAGAACACCGACCTGTTCATTCAAGACGTCACTTCCATATTTTGGGGCATCGGCCTGGAGATCGGTCAGAGTTGCAGAACCATCAAGGATTGCATCAAACTTGCTGAGGAAGATATCACCATAAAAACTTCGATGATCGATACACGTTACCTCATTGGCAATTTGTCTCGGTATGAGCAGTTTCGGCGATCTTTTAAAAAGAATGTTCTTGGGAAAAACGTCAAAGGATTTATACAGTCCAGCCTGGAGGGAGGTACGACCTCCCCTCGATCCAACAACTTGGAGCCGAATATCAAGACTGGCCCTGGAGGGCTTAGAGATTACCACTCTGCACTCTGGATGGCTTCAGCCCGTTTCGGCAGTGTTTCGTTGAGAGAAATCCGGAGAGATGATGTGGTTTCATCAAAGGAATTGGATGCCTTGGATAGTTCTCTTAATTTTCTTTTCCGCGTCCGTAACGAATTACATTACCTGACGGGGAAAAAAACCGACACTCTCACAACAAGTCTGCAAAAAAAGCTGGCTCAAAATTTGGGGTATTCAGGGGAAGAGCAGCATGCTGTTCAATCGTTCATGCACGATTATTATCTACACACGGGCTGTGTAAAAACGACATCCTCATCAATCATACAACAATGCCTGGCTCCCCGGCGGACGCTAGGACGGGCCTTGGCCAATCTCGCTCGTAAACCATTGGGGGGTGGTTTCCACGCTTTGGGCAAGGTTCTTTCTCATGAATCTCAAAAAGGGACCGCCTTTAAAGAGGACAAGAATCTTTTGATTTCAGCCCTCAATCTCTGTCTGAAGCGCGACTTGGAGCCCGACCACCCTCTTAAAAGGAACCTCCTTCTGTACGGTGATTTATTAGATAAGAAGACGCTCCAACAAAAAAGAACTCAAACGCTCCTGAAAGCGACCCTCAAACATTCCAATTCTGAAAAATATCTCCGAATCATGCATGAGACGGGAATTTTAGGTCGAATTTTACCCGATTTTGGACGCTCTATCTGCATGGTCAATTATGATTTTTATCATCATTTCACTGCCGACGAGCATTCTTTGAGAAAGGTGGGGTTCCTCGAAGAATTGGGTGCAATACCAGACAAGGAACGGAATCCTTTAGCACAGATGTATAAAGACCTGGAGGACCCGCAAGCACTAAAACTTTCTTTTTTACTTCAATTCTCCTGGAAAGATCGTCCCATTTCCTGCCCACCGGAATCAGATTATCTAGACCCTCTTGACATGAGTTTTGGAGAGATGGAGACCTTGAAATTTCTGGTACAACATCAGTACGAAATGATCGAAACGGCGATGCATCAAGACATCCATCAACCGACTGTGGTGAGAAGGTTTGCAGAGAAAGTCGGCTCACCAGAGCGGCTTCAACTCCTGTTCCTATTCAGTTACGCCGAATTGCGTGCTGTTGCTCCTGGAGCTTGGACTTCCTACAAAGACGTTTTAATGTCTGAGCTATACCACCGGACTCTGGCATATATAAAAGATCCAGATTCCTTGAGCCAAAGGCCACAAGCCACGCGAGATGAGGTGTATCGCGCTCTACGTTGGGAGTTTTCAGCCACTCAGATCGAACGTCATTTGCGGAAAATGCCTAAAGATTATCTAGTCTCTTACGATTCCGTAGAAGTCGCTCAGCACATAAGAGCATGCTCACTCCTCAAAACAAATTTCTTCGCATTTAACAGAAAAGTCAGCCCTAAAGGTAATTTCCAGCATTTGACGCTTGCCTGCCAAGCACCCGATCAGGCTTTTGAAAATATGGTGGGCGTCCTCACTGCCAAAAACCTTAATATTCTGGGAGCCAAAACCCTGTCGCGCAAAAAAGGGTTGACGATAGTCACGATGCAGGTTAAGGACCCTCATCCTCAATCAACCGACCATGAAATTTGGGAAATACTTTCACATGACCTCGATGAGGTTTTTTCCGGTCGTACAAAGCTTCCTGATCTTCTCAAGGTACGAACTCGTTTTGTGGCAGAAAAATCATCCACCCTCGGCATCGTCCCAAAAATAACTATCGACAATCAATCTGTTGAAAACTACACCATCATTCGTGTCGAAGCCAGAGACCATATTGGCATGCTTTATAAAGTGGTCCACAGTTTTGGGAATTTTAACATTTCCATTCATCGCACCATTATCGCCACCGAAGGTGGACGCGGCATCGACGTATTTCACATCACCCATTTAAAAAAGAAAATCACACGTATTCCTTTCCTTCGACGTGTTAAGGAAAATCTGATTCGATCACTCTTGACAGAAAACCTGGGGAATTTACCTCGATGAATAACTGGCATAGAGTCGCAGCCCTGCTCTGCCTATGGGCCTTTTCTCCGCAACCGGCAACAGGAAATCCTCTTCTTCCTATCGCAAACCAGGATACCGGTAAGAAAATTTTCGAGAAACACTGCAAGGTTTGCCATGGAATGAAAGGCGACGGGGCCACTTTTTCAGCCAATGCACTCAATCCACCGCCCAGGAATTTTACTTCCAGCAAATCAAAGCAGGAACTGACGCTGGAACGTATGTTGACCTCAATCGCTGAGGGAAGAAAAGGAACCGCTATGATGCCTTGGGAATCTGTACTTTCAAAAGCGGAAATTCACTCCACAGTTTTATACATTCGCAAAGCACTAATGCACTTGCCAGAATGAACGAGGGATCGACTCTCAATCGAATTTACCGATAGAGCCATCGCGGACACCCGATTCAAAAGCCTGAGTGTCCTTTTTCAAAGCACCGCTCAACAGGATCAATCCAATGAGGTTGGGGACCGCCATCAAGGCATTCATTGCGTCAGAAAAATTCCATACCAATTCCAGTTTGATCACGGCTCCAACAAATACAAAAACCACCCAAGCGTACCTATAGTAATGAACCCAGCGACTGCCAAAAAGGTATTCAAAGCATTTCTCACCATAATACTGCCAGCCCAAAATTGTAGAAAAAGCAAAGGTGACAGCACTGAGGGTAACTATCAAGCTTCCCCATTGGTCTGGCAAACCTGTAGAAAAAGCCTGCATGGTGAGGGCCACCCCTGTCTCCCCTGAAACCCAGACACCTGAAGAGGCTAAAGCGAGCGCGGTCAAAGAGCAGATCACCAATGTATCCAGAAAAGTTCCAGACATGGAAACCAATGCTTGTTTGCCGGGATGATTCGTCTTCGCGGCGGCGGCGGCAATGGGCGCACTCCCCATTCCTGATTCGTTGGAAAACAAACCTCTGGCCACGCCGTAACGTATGGTTTGCGCCAGACTGGCACCGAGGAACCCTCCTGTAGCCGCTGTGCCTGTGAAGGCATGCTCAAAAATCAATTGAAGACCGATTCCCAATCTGTCCAGATTCGAAAATATAGCCGTGACAGCACCAATAAAATAGATTACCACCATAATGGGCACCAAGTAGCTCGCAACATCGGCGATCCGCTTGATCCCTCCAATGATCACCATTGCGGTTAAAATAGATAGCCCCGCTCCTACTGAAAAATTAGTCAAACCCGTCGATTCGGCAACGGCAACGGCGGCAGTGTTCGCTTGAATCATATTGCCAATGCCAAACGCGGCAAGAGAACCAAAGACGGCAAAACTAACTCCCAGCCATTTCTTTCCAAGCCCTTTTTCCAAATAGTACATAGGGCCACCTGAAATTTCGCCATCCGCATTGATCTTCCTGTACTTGACGGCCAGATAACCTTCTGAATATTTGGTGGCCATCCCTACCAAACCCGTCACCCACATCCAAAAAATCGCACCGGGGCCACCCAAAGCAACCGCCGTGCTGACACCCGCTATGTTGCCCATGCCAACTGTGGCGGCTAGAGCGGTCATGAGGGAACCAAAATGTGAGATATCGCCTTCACCTTTTCGTTCTTTTGAGAAGACCAGTCTGAGGGCGTAAAATAAATTACGAAACTGAATCCCTCTAAGACAAAATGTCAGCCAGAACCCTGCCCCCAATAAAAGAACGAGAAGCCAGGGTCCCCACATCAAACCTGCAAAAGAAGCAAAAAATTGATTCATCGTATCAAGTTGAAAAGGGATTGAGAAAATACCTTAGGGTGAGGCTTTATCATAACCTTGAATTCATAAAAGCAAAGAGAGTGTTTGCCTTATCAGTCATGCAATCTAACATCCGTTTTGCGCAATAAACTTATCCAATCCATTTGCGAACTTTTGTCGCTCGCGTTGACCGAAACCACTCGGTCCTCCGGTTTCGACACCACTGCTACGCAAGTCGTCCATGAAATTTCTCATACTCAGTATTTGCCCAATATTATTTTTATCGTACATCGTCCCGCGTGGATCCAGAGCTTGTGCACCCTTTTCTACAACACGGGCCGCAAGTGGAATGTCTGCTGTGATGATCAAATCCCCAGCTTCGCATTTTTCTGCAATCTCATCATCTGCAACATCCGCTCCCTGCCCCACCTGAATCAAACTTACGCTGTCGTAATTGGGTAGGTGCAACCACTGATTGGCAACAAATGTCACCGATATTTTTGTCCGCTCTGCCACACGAAATAAAATGTCTTTGACCACCTTGGGACAAGCATCTGCATCCACCCATATTTTCATTTCTTATCCTGATCTATTTCCATTTCAATGACCTGTCTTTTTCAACAGTGCCTTTTAAGGCTTCCCAAAGTTGAGATTAAAGTGCTTCACTGGTACATTCGTAACTCAACTGCTTTCTAGAGGGAATAATAGCCCTTGCCGACTACTCTTAACATAGAGTAGGTAAATTACAAAAGTTATGTAAACTCTCAAACGCTTTTTAATGATGAATAGGCCTCTATGAATCAAAAAATAAGATTTGGTGATTTCACGCGCGAAATAAAAATCAACGAGGAATCGATCAGCTATAACGAGCTGACCCCCAAGCCTGTTTTCAACTCCGCTGGGGAGGCTGTACCCTTTCATCCTGAA
>JAJDBG010000152.1 GCA_029261475.1 Nitrospinaceae bacterium | reverse complement strand
ACTATAAGTGTCCAGAGCGGTTGATAGTGATTGTGGGTTTTCGGGTGAGAAAATTATTCCACAGGGAGGCGTCCCCAACACTTCACAGTTGCCAGGAATGTCAGAGGCTATGACAGGAAGCTCAGCTGAAAAGGCTTCTAAAAGTGCCAAGGGCAATCCCTCGCTTAAAGAGGGCGAGACATAAAGGTCGAAACATTTTAGAAAGCTGTCAGCGTCTTCGCGGAAGCCCAGTAACGCAATGTTTGGCTCCAGTTTATGTTTGCTGATGATGTTGAAAACTTTCTCCTTATAGTCAAGATGTTCTTCAGGAAATCCTCCAATGATAAGCAATCTCCATTCGGGTTGTTTTTCACGAGTTTCTGCGAATCGTTCGAGCAGTTGTAAAATTCCTTTTTCAGGAGAAATTCTTGATATAACTCCAAGTATTTTTTTTCCGTAAAAATGCTCCAATCCAGCATCATGCAATAGTTTGATTTTGTCGATTTGCAGAGACTTTATTTTTTCACTCTCAATGCCATTGCGGATGACGCTGGAGTTCTTTTCATTCAGACCAGAGATAATAACGGCTCGCTTTTTTTCAGTTTCTCCGACAAAAATATGATGCGTGGTGAGGCGGCTGAGAATGTTTTCTACGAATAAATGAACGCATCGTTTCAGAGGTGGAATATCGTCGTAATGAAAACCATGGAAGGTATGGACGGTCGGGATGCCTAAAATTTTTCCAATGATTCGGCCATACAGGCCCGGGCCTTTTCCGTGAGTATGAATTATATGGGGACGATTTTTTTTGAGGAAACGGTATAATTTGTAAAAAGAAGATAGGGATAACTTCCGCAGCGTGAAGGGCTGTAGTGGGATATCGAGCTGTTGGAATTTTCCCCAGTAAGGCCCATCTTTACGAGTGCAAATGATAGGAGAAAAATGCCTGGAGTCGCGGTGTTTTAATAATTGAAATAGATGCTCAGGACCTCCTCCCAGCGTGGTTGTTCCGCTAATGTGGCAAATTTTTATCATTGGGGAGAGTGGGGGATGATTAGCTCTTTCCTACTGAAATAATTTGTATGTACCCGTTTCGACATAAAAATAGATTATAATCCCCTTGGAATATATACAAATCTGAATGACGAATCACAATTATTTGCAAAATTTCCCTTATTGTTTGTAGGGGGAAAATTCCCAATAGCTTGATTTCAGGAAATCAAAATTAAAATGCCTTTATGGTTGTATATTGGAGCGGGTGGTTTTATAGGAGCCATTTTAAGATACTGGGTGAGTGCCTGGATACAAATGGGAGGAATTACCTTTCCTCTAGGTACCCTGGGAGTCAATACGATTGGCAGTTTCATACTGGGCTTTGTTTTATACCTGAGTGAATTCAAAGGGATCTTTTCTGAAGAAGCTCGTATGTTTCTTGCTATTGGAGTCTTGGGATCTTTCACCACCATGTCTACTTTCAGCTATGAATCTTTGAAACTTTTGGAACAGAACCAGATCATGCTATTTTTAGCAAATGTGGTAGCCACTTTGGTTTTGACATTAATCGCCGTTTATTTGGGTAAAATTCTCGGCACGCTTTGGTAGAGACTAGTTATGAAAAAAGAATACGAAGCAATTTTACTTCGAATATTTTTAGGTGAGTCCGACCAACATGAAGGACAACCGCTCTATCAATTTCTGGTTGAATTATTCAGGAAGGAAGAAATTGGAGGTGTGACCGTGTTGAGAGGAATAGCCGGATACGGTAAACACAGTGAGGTTCACACGGCTTCTATTTTGAGCTTGTCTTCCAATTTACCCATCATTGTAGAGGCTGTCGATAAAAAGGAAAAAATCGATAAAATAAAATTTAAGTTGGAAAGTATTATGAGTGGGGCGATGGTGACTGAAGAAATTGTGAAAATCACTAGTTACGAAGCAGACTGAAGTGGATAGCTAAAAGGCAGAAGGTCTACGAAATTTTCTACTGTATCCATATTAAAGAGAGGTGGATCCAGGCCTTATCACCGGTTTCATCAACTGTGTAAGCCCAATCACCTCTTGTCTCCAACACTTTCAAGGAAAAATATTTTTTCACAGGACTCCAAGGGGTGGTTGGGTGAGCCGTAGAAGGGCCTTCACGCATATTTGTATCATCCTTTTTTACGACAGCGCATTTGTAGGCATTGGAGACAAGTTTTTTGTGAATCCAGTACCTGTCACCATCCAAGTCTTGTACCTGTAGCCACTCGCCTTTTCTCCTAAGTGTTTTGAACGGCATGTACTTATAGACTTCCCAGAGTTTTTGATACTGGGTGCCGGGTCCTTTTCTTAGATTGGCTCTGTAGTTATCAACGCACAATGCATTGGCATCTGTTCCAAATGACATTTGGGTGATGACTAGGACTGCCATGGCGATGAAGAATTTTTGAATCATAACTTAATGTGTGGCAAGTTGAAAAAAAGACCATTTTTTATGTAAACTCTACTATAGCAAATAAATTCAGTGAGTTAAAGAGTAAACCTTTTGATTTTCATAAGGTTTTTCAGGTCTTTTGAGTGATTATTCAAAAGGTTTTGACGTAGGATCAATTATATTCAGGAAAACTTTAGTGGAGGTATGGTTTGACTGTTGTTGTCTGTGTTCATTTTTTATTGATGGTCTTTGTTGTAATTTTTTTGGCTGTCAATATGAAAGGTTTGATTCGACTTACAATAACTCCAAGTGTTCCTAAAGACCCACCATTTGTATCGATTTGTGTGCCAGCGCGTAACGAGGAAAGAGACATTGGGCTGTGCCTGCAATCTCTTCTTTCGCAGAACTATCCAAATTTTGAGATCATTGCAGTGGACGACCATTCTTCTGATCGAACGGGAGAGATCATCCAATCGTTGGCAGATAAAAACCGGTGTCTCAAGTTCATTCAAGGCAAGCCCCTTGCGGAAGGTTGGCTTGGAAAACCTTTTGCCCTGCATCAAGCACAAGGTATGGCGAAAGGGGAATTTTTGCTATTTACCGATGCGGATCTGGTTTTCGAACCCTTGGCTTTGGCTTCTGCTATTCAATTGGCAGAAGATAAAAATGCCGATCTGATAACGCTCATGCCCGCGACGATTTTCGGATCGTTTTGGGAGCGTTGCATCCAGCCGGTGATTTTTGGATTCATTGCATCCTTAACGCGTTTTGAAAAAATCCTTAATAAGGATAAAAAAGACGCAATGGGTTTTGGTGCTTTTCTCATGTTTCGGCGAGAGGCTTATGATGCGATTGGTGGGCACGAATCGGTTCGGAAAGAAATCCTGGAAGATATCACACTGGGCAAGCGAGTAAAGAGAAGCGGATTGAATTTGATTGTTGCTGATGGGAAGCAAATTTTTTCTATTCGCATGTACCATTCTTTGAAGGAAATCTGGAAGGGGTGGAGAAAGAATATTTTTCTCGCATTAAAAAAATCAATTTTCAGGAATTTTTATTATATTTTTATGATCCTTATGTTTGTGCCCGGTCCTTATATCCTGGCGGGTGTTAATTATTACATGGAAGCGGAAGTGTGGATGATGGGACTTTCGTTCTGTTCCTTGTTTTTGGCTCTTGCTACCAGCGTTGGACTTGCTACTGAATTAAAATTGAATCCAATGTATGCTCTAATATTCCCCTTAGGTGCCGTGATGGTGGCTGGTATCATGCTGGACTCCATGTTTCAGATTGCAATTCGTAAGAGATCTGAGTGGCGTGGAAGGGTGTACCCTCAATAATTTAAAGGAAGGTATTTATGGAAAGTTATCCTCGACTGTTTATCAAAGCCGGATTGATTTATCTGGTACTTGGCGTGATACTGGGAGTCTCAATGTCGTTTGTTCCGGCATGGTCGATTCGTTTTGTTCATATCCACCTAAATCTTTTGGGGTTCATGACAATGATGATCGCAGGCGTGGCCTATCACGTTCTTCCACGATTCAGCGCACGCACTGTGCCATGGCCGGGGGGTGTTAAATACCACTTTCTGTTTCATAATATTGGCTTGATCGGTATGTTGATCACTCATCCATTTGGTGGAATGGGGGGTGGTTTGATGGGTGGATTGTTTTCCTTGTTTTCGCTCATTGCGGGTATCGGTTTGCTCATTATGTTTTACAATCTTTACTTTGTCTTGTCCGACGCGATACCACATACAAAAAAAATCACAGGCAAGATGACGGTGGCTCGGGTTCTTGGACAATTCCCGCAAACCCTGGATATCTTTCTGGAAAATGGTTTCAGTTCTTTGGCGAATCCGACTGCACGAGCGACTTTGGCCAAAGTGGTCACTGTCGAAACGGCTTGTCAAAAACACGGTGTGAATAGTGTGGCGTTCCTCGAAAAACTCAACCTTGCTTTACAGGGGGAAAATCCAAAACAGGAGCCTACGGAGAAAGAAGAACCTGAAAGACCCGCGATCGTTTCGGGTAAAGAAATCCATCATGGAGATCTTTGCACAGCGGATACTTTGGTCGGGAGTTTGATAAAAACCTATCCAGCGACCAAAGTCGTTTTTGAAAAACATTATGGCGAGGGTTGTTTTTCCTGTCCCGGTCAATCCTTTGAACAGGTACAAGAAACGGCAAGTATGCATAACATCGACCCTAAAATTATCTTGGATGATGTCAACGATGTCATCAATAAAGAATTGAAGGAGTGAATACAGTGGGGGAAAAAAATCCAAACGACTCTTCGTTCAAAGAATTTGTCCTCGATCAGTTAGACGGGTTGAGTGTCATAACCAGTCAACCTTTATTTGGGGGCTTTGGTCTTTATTTGGATGGAGAGTTTTTTGCAGTCATCTACGATGGCCGAGTTTATTTCAAGACCGATCTTCGGACCCGTCAGCTCTATATAGAGCAGGGCATGCGAGCTTTTCGCCCAAATGAGAAGCAGACCTTAAAAAACTACTATGAAGTCCCTGGCCATATTCTGGAAGACTCAGAAGAATTCTTGCGCTGGGCACTTGTGGCAGTACAAGTTCCCTCGTAAATTATCTGGAATGCATTCATTTGCTCTTCTTTTTTGCATCCTGCCAGTGCGATTCCATTTCTTCCAGGCTAAGATCTTTTAAGTCGCGTTTCTGTTTTAGAGCTTGCTCCTCTATATAGCGGAAGCGGCGTATGAATTTTTGATTGGTTTGGCGAAGGGCTTCTTCCGCATCTATTTTTTTGAATTTTGCAATGTTCACGAGAACGAACAGGATGTCGCCTAATTCTTCTGTCGAAGCTGCTGGATCGCCGGAGAGTATTGCTTGTTTGAATTCTGCAATTTCTTCATCAAGTTTTAGGAAGACGTCGTCAATTTTCTGCCAGTCAAACCCACACTTTGCGGCTTTCTTTTGCAACTTTTGAGACCGTGCCAAAGCGGGCAGGTGAGGGGGGATGCCTGATAATGCAGAGTCTCGTTGACTGCTGGCCTTTTCTGTTTTTTTGATTTCCTCCCATTGATCGACCACTTGGTCGGGTGTTTCTGCACTGGCTTCCTCGAATACATGTGGATGACGACGAATCATTTTTTCACTGATGGTTTTCACCACATCCTGTATGCCAAATTCATTTTTCTGCTCTGAAATTTTTGAGTGAAACAAGATTTGATACATCAAATCCCCTAATTCATCTTTGATTTTTTCAGGGTCATTTTCATCAAGAGCTTCTAGTGTTTCGTAACATTCCTCAACTAGGTAGGGCTTGAGGGTCTCGCGAGTTTGAACGCGGTCCCAAGGGCAACCATTTTCGCTCATGAGTTTGTCGACGATTTCTGAGAGTTTTTGAAATTCTTTTCCGGGTTTCGTCATAGTATTTAATAGGTTCTTTATTGATTGGGCATTTCAATTGAGGACAATTTGCCAGTTCTTATCTTATAAGGCTACTCACGAGTCCTTTATTCTAAATGTCCTAAAGGTTCAGTTCATGAATTCCAGGATGACCGAATCGGCAAGATACAAACCACTCATTGTCAAAGCAAGTCGTTCGTTTGTCAGGTGGATCAAGTTTTCCTGCGTTAACTTTTTTAAGGTTTTTTCGTAATGAGAGCGGAAGGATATTTTGAATCTTTCCTCGAATTGAGGAATATTCACCCCTTCAAGCATACGCAGTCCCAGCATCAGGGTTTCGCCCATGGCTTCACCGAGTTGTAAGCGTTCGCTTGATTCTGTTGCATCCCCATTGTGCATGATTTGCCGAATATATTCAGAGGGTAGATCAACATTTTTACTACGTCGACCGTTTAAATATCTTGCGGCACCGGCACCAAAGCCAAAGGTGTTGCCATTGTTCCAGTAAATTTTATTGTGCCGGCATTCCATCCCGGGTTTTGCGAAGTTTGAAATTTCGTAATGCTGGTATCCTGCTTGAGTGAGTTGGCGGATACTTTCCTGAAAATAACGAAGTTGTTGCTCGTCTTCGGGAAGTATCAACTTACCACGTTTTTGAAGCCCAAAAAATGCAGTCCCCGGCTCAATCATGAGGTTATAAGTTGATATATGATTGGGCGAAAGCTCCAAGGCTTGGCGCAGTGTATCGTCCCAGGACGCAGGGCTTTGGTCGGTTAAGGCAAACATCAGATCTATGGATAGATTATCGAATCCGGCCTGTTTTGCCCAGTTTATAGCCGTTGTAGCTTCATCTGGTGAATGAATACGGTCCAGCGTGACCAGTTCATTGGTTTGGAATGATTGCACGCCAATGCTTATGCGATTGTAACCGATGTGACGAAGGCACTGTAATTGTTCCAGGGTAGCAGAGGCTGGGTTGGCTTCGAATGTGATTTCGCAATCGGGAGCCAACGGAAAGAGTTGCTTGGTCTGGGTCAAAATTTTTTCGAGCAACTCGGTCGGAAGTGTAGTTGGAGTCCCTCCACCAAGGAAGATGGTCTGTATTTCAGAGTCCGGCTTCAGTTTTTGCGATGCAACTTCCATTTCCTTAAGCAAAGCGGAAACATAGTCGGGCATTTCCTCTTCCCTGGACACATGAGAGTTGAAATCGCAATACCCGCATTTATGCAAACAGTAAGGAATGTGGATGTAAATTCCCAGAAAATTCATGTTATGATTATACTATTTTAGAGTAAGCGTATTCTATATTTTGCATTTTTAAACAGGCAAGGTGTTGAATACGTCGATGTTAATACAACGGATTGTAAAGTGATAGTGTAAAGGGAGATCGTATGACCAAAGCGTTTTTAATGATGGTGAGCCTTTGAAGAAGAATGATGTCTTCAAATCGGGCTATGTTAGTCTCATAGGAAAACCCAATGTTGGCAAATCCACGTTATTGAATCAGCTGGTTGCTGAAAAACTAGCGGCGATTACCAGTAAACCGCAAACGACACGCAGTAAAATCACAGGTGTTGCGCATTTGGATAACGGGCAAATCATCATACTGGATACGCCTGGAATTCATAAAGCACATTCGAAGCTGAACAAGTTGATGGTGCAAACGGCATTGAAAACTTTTTCTGATGTCGATTTGATTTTGTTTTTGATAGATGGAACTGAGGGTTTTTCAGAGGAAGATGATTATGCTCTTTCGTTATTAGAGCATATTTCAGTTCCTGTTTTTCTGATCGTCAATAAAATTGATCGCCTCCCCAAGCCACAATTGCTGGAAATCATGGGCAACGCTCTTCACAAGAGGATTTTTGCCGAAATCATTCCTATCTCCGCATTGAAAAACGATGGTGTGGATGGTCTGGGTGAAACGGTTTTAAAGTATTTTTCAGAGGGGCCGCAGTATTTTCCAGAGGATATGATAACGGATTGCCCTGACGAATTTTGGGTCAGCGAAATCATTCGCGAAAAAATAATGAAGTTGACTCAATTGGAAATTCCCTACTCAGCCGCAGTGTTGACTGAAAATTTAAGGGAGGGCAAGCCGGGTGTATTGGTGATTGATTCGACTATTTATGTAGAAAAGCGGTCTCAGAAGATGATTGTTGTGGGAGAAAAAGGCCAGATGATCAAACAAATTGGTCAACTGGCTCGCAAAGAAATCGAAAAACGGTTTGGTTGTAAAGTTTTTTTACAACTTTTTGTGAAAGTAAAAAACGGATGGAGCCAGAGTTCCGTCGATTTAAGGGAGTTGGGGTACACGCATGATCCACATTAAAACAGACGAAGAAGTTGAGACGATGCGCAAAACCTGCAAGCTTGCAGCAGAGGTTCTGCTTATGATTGAGCCTTATGTGAAGCCGGGGGTCACGACGGATCGACTCAATCAAATTTGTCATGACTATATTATAGAAAACGGTGCGACACCTTCGCCCTTGAACTATAGAGGTTTTCCTAAAAGCATTTGTTCTTCAGTTAATGAGGAAATTTGTCACGGCATTCCAGGGAGTCGCAAGCTTAGAAATGGCGACGTAGTAAATCTGGATATCACCACTTATCTGGAAGGATTTCATGGCGACACGAGTAGAACTTTTTTTGTTGGGTCGCCACGGAAAAGTCAGGCACGATTGGTAGATGTTTGCCGAGAATCTCTTGACCTTGGTATCAAGCAGGTTCGACCGGGTGGGCATTTGGGTGATATTGGTGCGACGATTCAAAAATATGTCGAAGGTTTTGGCTATTCGGTTGTTCGAGAGTTTTGTGGGCATGGGATTGGAGTCAACTTCCACGAGGAACCCCAAGTCTTGCATTATGGGAGCTTTGGGAAAGGTGTGGAAATGAAAAAGAACATGGTTTTCACTATCGAACCCATGGTCAATGAAGGCGAGCCGGGATTGAGGATTTTGCCGGATAAATGGACTGCCGTGACGAAAGACGGTTCTCTCTCCGTTCAGTTTGAACATACTATTTTAGTCACTGAGACAGGCTATGAAGTACTCACACGCATCGAAGGAAAAACTCCGTTTTAAATCTGGGCATGCATTTCCACTTCACTGTTAATTCTCTATAAAAAACACTTTTAAAATGAAAAATTGGCATCATATTAATGATGTGACGGGCTGATGTCTTCGAGAAAAAAACAGGTTTTAGAAAAGTTTTATTGATATTTACCTTATTTAAAGGAGGTTGTTATGAAAGCTGAACCAGGAATAATTGATGGATTGAATGAAATATTGACGGGAGAATTAACAGCGATCAATGTTTATTATATTCATTATAAAATGCAGGAAGATTGGGGCTTTGAGAAGCTGGCAAGCCATGCGCGTAGTGAATCCATGGGTGAAATGAAGCACGCGGATAAATTAATCGAGCGCATTCTTTATCTCGATGGTGCTCCCAATATGGCTCGTTACGATGAAATTCACGTGGGTGACAATTGTGAAGAACAATTGAAAAATCAGTACAACCTGGAAAAAGCACACGTTACCAGTCTACAAAATCTGATCCAAAAGTGCATAGAGAAGAAGGATTTTGGTACTAAGGAATTACTGGATGAAATTCTTATAGACAGCGAGGAAAGTTGTGACTGGTTGGAAACACAGTTCAGCCGTATTAAAGACATAGGGATTCAGAACTACCTGGCAGAGCATATGTGAGTGGAAATGGGTCTGGTGCTTGATCGTCCTGAGCGGACGATCAAGTGATGAGCCTAATGATATCGTTGTAAAAGGCAAAGACCATGAGACTTATGAGCATGAAGATGCCGACCTGTTGGGCGCGTTCCTGATTTTTCTCGCTCACAGGTCGTCCTTTCAGCATTTCTATAAGAAAGAACAGGATATGCCCACCGTCGAGTACCGGAATGGGCAATAAGTTGAGCAATCCCAGGTTGATACTCAAGAGAGCGGTCAGACGTATGAGCTCACTGAATCCTTGTTCGGCTTGCTCACCATAGATCTGAAAAATCAATATAGGGCCGCCAATCGAGTCGGCAGGGACAGAGCCAAATATCATTTTTTGAAGACTGATACCGATCAAGGCGATCATCCTCCAGGTTTCTTTTAAAGAACGCTGGAAGGCACCCACAGGCCCGTATACCTCTTCTTCTATCGTGCCACTCATGGCGATTCCAATTTCGCCAATTTCGATTTTCTGACCTTCATTTTCAGGGTCAGGTACGGATTTAAGTTCGGGCGTTACTTTGAGAATGAGTTCCGTCGGACCGCGCTGGACACGAAAGGTCAATTCCTGACCGGGTTTGTCTACAGCGGCAGGTTTTAAATCCCCCCAACCTTTGATTTCTACATTATCGACCGACAGTATTTTATCACCCGTCTGAATTCCGGCCTTATCGGCAGAAGACCCTTTTTTAACGTAGGTGACATCGTGTACCAAGGGGCTGATACCTATCAGGCCAACAGATTCTTTATCTCCGAATAGATCGGTGATTTCTTCTGCAACAGGGGTGACAGGGATGTCAAGTCTGAGAGAGGCTCCTCGCTCAATACTGAAATTCAAGGTTTTTCCTGGTGAGTGATGAACGACTTCCTGAAGGTCTTCCCAGAAACGGATTTCTTTGCCTTCAATTGCGGTGATTTTATCTCCGGCTTGCAACTGTGCGACTTGTGCGGGAGAGCCATCTTTGATAGAGCCTACAACTGGGGCGAGATTGGGTGCTCCCGCGAGGTAGACAAAAAAGTAAATACCAATTGAAAAAAGTATATTGAACAGGGGGCCGGCAAAGGCAATCAGTAGACGATGTTTTGGAGGAGCGGCGGCAAAAGATCCCTCTTCACGGTCGGAATTTTCCTCCAGTTCCTCCCCCTTCATTTTGACGTAGCCTCCCAAGGGAATTGCGGCGAGCATATACTCAGTATCTCCCGATTTATAGCCCACTATTTTGGGACCGAATCCGATGGAGAATTTTTCTACGATCACACCTACCCAACGGGCGGCAAGGAAATGGCCAAGTTCGTGTACAAAAATAAGAGCGGCCAAACCGACCAAAAATACGAACATTTTGGCGGAAAAACCTAATAGCCCGTCTACGGGCAAATTGAAAAATTCAAACATTTCTTTAGGATGAGTGGGTTAAGGAGTGTTTTTTAAATCAAGCCACTCCGCTTCCGGAGGTTTTTTAAACTGGAATGTTTTGTCGGGAATTTCCAGATTGATCTGGATGTCCTTAAATCGAATTTCTGTTCGATTACCTAATTTATCATACACGCTTGCGCCAGTAATTTGAAATGTTTTGTTATCGGCGTAAAGCAAGAGTTGGGTCAGCGAATGGTCTTCTTTAATGGGGACCAGGGTCAGGGTAATTTCTCCATTTTCTTCATCAACTTTTTGTGCGGTAAAAGATTCAGCTAGTTTCCCTTTGCCTGACAGGAACAGTGCCGGAGCATTGGATGAATAGACATCGTCCATAGGCATTTGGGAAACTTGATCTTCTTCTGGCGCATAAAACCACAACATTTTATTGTTGCTCACGAGCAATTGAGGATCGGGGTTTCGGTAACTCCAACGCATTTTCCCCGGTTTTTTAATGAGAACCGTTCCTATCGATTTTTGCGATTTCCCCAGCATTTTCACATAAGCTTTTTGAGTGAATTTTGCGGAAAAGGTTTCAACTCTTTCATAATGTTTCTGTATCTCCGCAAGTGCTTCATCCTGCCGATTGGCTTGGGACAACCCGGGAATACTAAAAAGGATGATCAGGCTAAGAAAGAAAAAATGTCTTATGTTCACGAATTCTCCGCTTTTTGTATTGTGCGCCGACCTTCGAGTTGAATTCGACCTTCGACAAGGGTGTGTATCGCTTTGGGGTAAAGGGAATGTTCTTGCTCCAGAATGCGCTGGCTCAATTTCTCTTCATCGTCGGCATCGTAAATGGGAACGACACTTTGCATGATTACAGGACCTGTGTCGATGCCTTCATCGACAAAATGAACGGTACATCCTGAAAATTTCACACCATAATCCAAGGCTTGCTTTTGCGCACTCAACCCAGGAAAGGAAGGGAGTAGGGACGGGTGTATGTTTATGATTTTTCCTCGAAAGGAAGATATGAATTCATCGCTCAATAGTTTCATATAACCGGCGAGACAAACGAGGTCGACAGATTTTGCTCGTAGCTCTTTTACGAGGGCCAAGTCATATTCCGCTTTCCCTCCATAACTTTTAGGGTCTAGAAAAAGAGAGGGAATACCGCGAGCCCGACATTTTTGTAAGGCCGGTGCTTCTTTTTTGTTCGAGAGGACGAGTGTGATTTCGGCATTCAGTTCCTTCCGATCGATAGAATCCATGATGGCGGAGAGATTGGAACCTCGCCCTGATACTAAAATGCCGAGTTTGAATGATTTATTTCCCATTAACAGTAATTGCCAAATCAGGTTTAGATTGCGATAATAGACGCATTTAAAAAATCAATTTAATCCGTTTATTGAATGCTTTCGGATTTCTTTTAAGGGCATCGGTTTTTAAGTGTACCGGAAGTAACTCAGAATCAGGTTATCATTATTTTGGGATGCAAATCAACGACGACTGATTGAGACGAATTTAGCGAAGAATTCTCATCTTTCAAAAAGGATCTTTTCATGTCTGCAAAGGAAATCAAGAAAATCACTGCTGATTGGGTAGCCACGCCACCAGCGGTTTATTTCAAGTTTAAAGAAGCGATTGAAAATCCAGAGAGTTCATTCTCGGAGTTTTCAGCTATTTTGAGCGGAGATCCTGGTTTGCTGGCTCGCTTATTAAAAATTGTCAACAGTCCCTATTATGGTTTGAGTGCCAAAGTAGAGACGGTTCAGCACGCTATGACAATTGTTGGTTTGACACAGTTGAGCGAATTAGTGCTGGCAACTACGGTGATGAATGAGTTTCAGGGGGTTCCAAAAGATATGCTTAAACTGAGCGAGTTTTGGGAGCACTGTCTTGCTGTGGGTGTTGCAGCGCAGATCATTGCCACCCATCGCAAGGAAAGTAATGTAGAGCGTTTTTATATAGCTGGAATGTTACACGATATTGGTATCTTGGCGATTTGTAAAAAAGCACCAGAAAAAATGGTGAGGGCTCTTGCGCTTTGTAGATCCGATCAGATTTCCCTGCACAAGGCAGAACGTCAAATAATGGGTTTCAGCCATGTTGAGGTAGGTGTATCGCTTCTTAAGGCCTGGAATCTTCCTGAGCGTTTGCTTGATGCGGTAGGATTTCACCACAGTCCTTCAGAAGCTAAGCGCAATGCTTTAGATTCGGCAACTATTCACTTGGCCGATTGGATGGCTTACAAGTTGGGCTTGGGCGATAGCGGTCAGTCATCGGCTCCTGATTTGGATGTAAAAGTTCTTCCAATGCTGGGAATAGAAACGGATGATATCCCCGCTATCAGCGATGAGTTGACAAGCAAGTTTGCCGATGCGGTCACAGTTTTTTTATGACAAAGTAGATCCAGTAACCCAAGGCCAGCATGGATACTGAAATCGCAATCAAGGACGCAAGTGCTCCCGGTACCTGCGCTCCACAGCCTGGGCATTCTTTATCTCTGCGGTCTATGTTTTCCCCGCAATGTTTGCAGTTTACAGGTTCCAATATTTTTTTTCTGACCCGTCTGCTTTTCCCTCAGTGAGTGCGCAGAAACTGCGTTATTAGTTTGAGGTTGCAGATGGTCTTCAGGTTACTGACAATTTAAATTCAATTTGCCTCTACAAATTTCCCATTTTTCACCTTCAGCGTGAATAATTTTTTATCCGATTCTCCTTCACGGGTGATGGTGGTTAGCCCTGATACGCCGGGGTAATCTTTTATTTGCAGAAGTCCTTTTTTGATTTGTGCGCGGGTTACGGATTTATCGTTCAAGATATCTAAAAGTATTCTCGCCGCATCGTAAGATTGAGCTGATAAAATAGAGGGTGCTTGACCGAATAGTTTCCTGAATCGTGTAACAAAATCCTTAACCCTGGGTTCTTGAGATTCTGGAAAAAAACCATCGACAAAATAACTCTTTCCCAAATATTTCCCTGCGCGTTGAATCAGTTCGGGAGAGTTCCACCCAGCGGCACCGAGCAATGTGGCATTGTCTATATTATAGAAAACCAGCTGTGGAACGATTAGCCCGACCTTGTCGTAGAATCCGGGTATAAAGATAGCGTCGTATCCCAGTTCGAGATCGACTTTCAAATCCTCTATATCATTTTCCGAAGACCAGAGTCCCATTTCATATAATGGGCGAGACAGAACTCCCGTTTGACTGAAGTCTGCCAATTCATTACCTTCGAGCAATTCCTTTTTTGCTATTGCCTCGAGACGGTCATCGCCGATGCCTCCCATTTGAAGGATCTGCTCTTTAAAATCATTCTGTGATCGTTCGTAAGGGATTGATGAAATGACTTCGGCTCCCAGAGCTTGCGCTTCAGTCTGAAACGTATCTTTCAATCTCAGCCCATAATCCTCGTTAGGGTAGAGGATTACAAAGCGTCGCAAACCCAAGTTGTTGACTGCGTATTCAGCGATAAAATGGCCTTGGTTGTCGCGCGTTAGGGAATTGCGGAATATAAAACTGCTCAACTCGGGCAGTCCTTCGGCTGATGCTGTCGGCGAAAATAAGGGGAGGTTGAATTCCTCTGCTTGGGAAGCGGCCTGTCGTACATTAGGGCTGAGTATGGGGCCTATGACAGCGACCACATTGGGATCGGCCCCCAGTTCTTTGATGATTTCTCTGATGGCTTGACCTGATTTGGAGTCTTTAACGACCAGATTGATTTCACTTCGAAGTTTTGGACTCAATCGATTCATTGCTAGCTGAATACCTTGTAAAGCCTTTTGTCCTGTCAGTGCCAATTTCCCAGACAAGGGAAGTATGGCCGCTAATTTGACCTTGACGGTTGTATCCTGTTGAGTTGCTAGTAATTGATGCTCGACCGTTTCCCTTATGGGATGGTTGGGAAATAGGGTGAGGAAACGTTGAAGAGCGTTGCGATATTCTTGAGTCGCGCGTTGCAGGCGGTAGGTCGAAATCAACTTTAACAGAATCGAGGAACCTGGATACGATGATTGATAGGTATCTAGCATTGATGTCAGCATTCCAACGGAAAGGTGTTGGCTGATGATGGATTCAATCAATTCTTTGGCTTTGTTTCGAATTATTTCTGAATCACTTTGAGCGTGGACTTGTTTTAACTTGGCGATAGCACTTTCGTAGTCCACACGTCGTTGATCGAGTTTGGCCAGGTAGAGTAGTGAATGCCAGCGCTTTTGTCTGTCTGGATGTTTTAATAGAATTTTGCGAAAAAGCACTTCGGCGTGTTGATACTTTTCAGTTTCAAAATAACACTGGGCTATTTTGAAACTGATTTCCTGGGCAAAAGGATTGTTGGGAAATTTTTTCGATATATTTTGATAAAACTGCAGTGCCGATTGGAATGCGCCGCTTTCTTGTTCAATCTGCGCCAATCGGTAATAGGCTAATAGATTGTTGCTTCCGTAGGGATTGAGGTTCAGAAAATTTTCGTATAAAATTTTTGCGTCAATGAATTTCCCTGAATGAAAATTAATTTCTGCCTGACTGAAAAGGTCTAGTTTGTTTAAAGCAGGAGTTGGCTGTTGATCTTCTACTTCGAAGGGAAGTTCCTCGGCGAAAGCTAAACTCGTTATGAGTGTGCCGAATAGAAAGAAACACGCAATTAAAATATTGAAACTTGCTTTGAAGCGAATGGGAAAAGTCATGGTTTGGGCATGAAAAGGGGAGGTCTATTGCGGGTTTCGGGGTTTCCCCTTGATTTTGTGCTTTTGGATTCGGTAGCGCATTGAGCGAAAGCTCAGGTCCAGCATATCGGCGGCTTTGTGGATCATCCCTCCCGTTTTATCGAGAGCACTTTGGAGCAAACGACGTTCGATCTGATCCAACGTTGCTTCCAATTGAATAGGTCCTTCCTGATCGAGAGGAGGAGTGCCCCATTCACTAACGGTAGAATGTCCGTGAATAATTTCATCGGGAAGACTTGAGAGTTGTATTCTGTCTTCTGCTTCCAGGACCACTGCGCGTTCAATCACATTGCTCAACTCGCGAATGTTTCCAGGCCAGTGATAAGCTTCCATACGAGCAAATGCAGGTTGAGAAACTCCTTGAATGGGATGATCGGGTTTATGCTCCCTTGTGAAGATATTCAGAAAATATTCGATCAAAAAGGGCAAATCCTCTTTTCGTTCTCTTAAAGGAGGAAGGTGAAGCGGGACTACATTCAGGCGATAAAACAAATCCTCACGGAATTCCTTTTTTTGAACCGCTCGAGATAAATCCCGATTGGTTGCGGCCATGAAACGAACATCTACTTTGATGGCTTTAGAACTGCCAAGTCGCATGACCTCTTTTTCCTGCAAAACACGTAGTAACTTGACTTGAGTGGAGGGAGATGCTTCTCCAATCTCATCGAGAAAGAATGTTCCCTGATTGGCTGATTCGATCAATCCTTCTTTGGGATTATCGGCCCCGGTGAAGGCACCTTTCTCGTAGCCGAAGAGTTCTCCCTCTAACAAAGATTCGGGAAGTGCTCCGCAGTTGATGGATATGAAAGGGCGATCTTTTCTTTCTCCGCTGAAGTGAATTGCTTTCGCGGCTAATTCCTTCCCTGTACCACTTTCGCCAGTGATTAAAACGGTAGCGACACTGGTCGATACTTTCTGAATCAATCCAAATATTTTTTGCATGGGCGCACTTTTCCCAATCATGCTGGAAAAGTGATACTTGTCATTCAGCGCGCTTTTTAAATAAGTGTTTTCATCCGCGAGTTTCTTTTTTTCAATCGCATTCTTGATGAGGATTTGCAGGTCTTCTACCCGGAAAGGTTTGGACAGGTAGTCGTAGGCACCTTTTTTCATCGCCTCGACGGCAGTTTCGGCAGTGGCGTAAGCCGTCATCATCACCACGGGCGTATTGGGCTGCAATTGTTTTACTGCAGACAATACATCGAGTCCGTTTGATTTTCCCATTTTTATGTCTGTCAATGTCAGATCAAATGGTTTTTCTTTAATCAAACGTATCGCCGAATCACCATCGGCGGCAGTGTCCACCTCGTAGCCTTGTTCTTCGAGCATGATGGTCAAAAATTCCCGCAGGCTTTTTTCGTCATCGACTACAAGGATTGAACTCATTGGAATTTTTCCGGTTGTTTATGTAACTGCTTGGGTGCTACTTGGACTCTTCATACCTGGACTCTAAAAATCGTCGGGAAAGGTTTTCGAATAGAGTTTGAGACGAAGTGCATTGAGGCGAATGAAGCCTTCTGCATCGTCCTGCCTGTACTCGTCGTCCCGTTCAAATGTTGCGACGTCTTCACGGTAAAGGGACTTGGTAGCTTTGCGTCCGGTAACAGTGCAATTGCCTTTGTAGAGTTCGACACGAGTGGTCCCTGTGACGTGCTTTTGCGTCTCATCGATCATTTTTTGCATGAGCGATCTCTCGGGAGAGTACCAGAATCCATTATAAATCATTTTTGCATAGGATGGGATCAGTGAATCTCTCAAATACAGGGTTTCTCTATCGACAGTGATGGATTCAATAGCGGAATGGGCGGCATGGAGGATGGTTCCTCCTGGAGTTTCGTAAACGCCACGCGACTTCATGCCAACAAATCGGTTTTCAACGATATCGATTCTTCCGATGCCGTTGTCCCCGCCGTATTTATTCAAGGTATTTAGCAGAACGGCAGGACTCATTCTCTCACCGTTTATGGCTACGGGATCTCCCTGCTCGTATTCTATTTCCAGCGTTGTGACCTTATCGGGTGCCTTTTCAGGTGATACGCTCATGAGAAACATGGATGGGTCGGGCCGGGTCCAAGGATCTTCTAAAATGCCGCCTTCGTAGCTGATGTGAAATGAATTTCTATCCATGCTGTAAGGACTGGATTTGCTGACCGGGACGGGAATACCGTGAGTTTTAGCGTAATTGAGCAAAGCTGTTCTGGAATTCAAGTCCCAAATGCGCCAGGGAGCGATGACCTTGATTTCCGGGTTTAATGTTTGATAGGCCAATTCAAACCGAACTTGATCATTGCCTTTGCCCGTTGCGCCGTGGGACACGCCGTCGGCACCTTCTTTGCGTGCAATGCGAATTTGTTCCTTGGCTATCAAAGGTCGAGCGATAGAAGTTCCAAGTAAATAATCATTTTCATAAACGGCACCACCACGCTACATGGGGTAAACGAAGACGAGAACAAACTCTTCCCTTAAATGTTCGATGTAGACTTTAGATGCAGCTGTATCGAGTGCTTTTTGTCTTACAGGATCTAATTCAGCTCCCTGTCCAAGGTCGGCGGCAAAGGCGATGATCTCGCAATCATACTGCTCTTTCAACCATTTGATGATGACTGAAGTATCCAGTCCGCCTGAGTATGCCAATACAATTTTTTTGACTTGCATTTTCATTAGGGTAAACGCTTTCCTTAAAAAAGAATGGGGATGAGTTTGAAGCTCCTACAGCTTACTGAGGAGTGTTATACAAATAGGGAGAATAGATTGTCAAGCTTGTTCATTAAACCTGAGGGGGAACCGAAAGCCTCTTATATCTTATCTGGCGTGGAATAGGATCGTTTTTAGTATATAGCCGCCATATAGCAGGAATAAAATGGAGATCAATCCGTCACTAAAGGAATGATTTGAAACAGCACCTACCAATAAAAGTACACCACCCGCTGTCAGTAAGAAACCCGCAATCAAATACCCTACTACTGAAAAAATAGACCTGCGTGTACTGGGAGCAATACCATGCTTTTTTTGTTTTAATTCCCAGCGCCATTTGAGAACCAGGCAAGTTTGGCGGAACCAAGAGACCAAACCAGTGGCGGAAACCAGACTATTTTTACAGTACATACAGGCCGAATCGGTGTTTCGGTTCGGAAAGCCGCACTGTAAGCATAGTTTAGTTTCGGTATCACCATTCAAAAAAATGGGTTCTTTTTTTGGGTCATCCATATTTCAACCATTCATCTCATTTTAATTGTAGAGCGAATCAAAAAAATATGCAAAGCTCCGCTGAACATTGTACCCTGCCCAAAAAGGCTGGT
>JAJDBG010000151.1 GCA_029261475.1 Nitrospinaceae bacterium | reverse complement strand
CCCGCCAGATTATTCACAGCAATGCGTGTTGCGCTTACAAAAAACCCCGGCTTGGCATATTCTCGCAAATAGAAGCCAGCCAACACACCAAGAGGGGCGGCAAAAAGGCTCATCAACAAGACCATCATCACAGTGCCAAATATCGCAGGGAATACCCCGCCCTCGGTGTTGGATTCACGTGGATCGTCGTACAGAAAGCGCAGGACTTTATTGAAAAAGAAATTCAATTTACCCCATAAACCAAATTGATTGGGCTGATAAATCTGTATGATTTTTGCCAGCGGGATAGATCGTGTTTGCCCGTCTGCCATCCGAATGAGGGCAGAACCTGTGAGTTGTTCTCTCAATTCGACCAAATGTGTTTCAATGTCTTTGTATTCTTGATCCAGAGCATTGATGCTTTTTTCGATTTTTTCTTTTTCCTCAGCTTCACCTTCTACTTTATCCAAAGTCTTGAGGCGAATTCTGTGTTTCTCCAATTGATGATTGATGGCACCCACATCGCTATTGGAAATTTCTTCAATTTCTTCGTGGATCTTTTCCAGGACAAGCAATCTCTCGCGAATGGCCCGAACACTTTCTTCCGATCCTTTTGCCAGTACCCGGTCGCCATCGCGTACTTCATCCACATAACCGATGAGATCGCCCCACTCTCTACGCTCGATGACAAGGGCTTGGTCTGGAAAGTCGGTTGTTTTGATCTTGTCTTCGTCTAACCAAATGAAATCGCTGCCATAGACATCGCGTCCACCGCGTTTTATCTGAACCCGAAAAAATTCATCCCCGGAAGTCGATGGGATCAACTCCCGTCTGGCAACAGAGCCGAGAATATTTTTTTCTTCCGTTGCTGTAGAAAAACTTTTTAGAGGGGACGGCCAAAAAGCCATCGTCCCATTGATGAGCAAATTCAACAACAGAGCCGTCACAAGGAACAAGGCAAACGCCAAGCATATCCCCGTCAGCCAAATGAACATATCTCCCGTTTTCCAAACGTTTCGCATCAGAGAGCCTTAAATTTTTTGCGCAGTTTCAACCGCACGAGTTCGGCGATCGTATTGGCAACAAAAGTAAATACAAATAACAGGAACGCCATGAGAAATAATATGCGATACAAGGTACCGCCTTCGGGTGCTTCGGGTAGTTCAACTGCAATATTTGCCGACATGGCGCGGAAACCGTTGAAGAGACTCATGTCCATGATCGGCGTGTTTCCAGTCGCCATCAAAACAATCATGGTTTCTCCTATGGCGCGCCCAAAACCGATCATGACTGCTGAAAAAATTCCAGGAAGCGCAACGGGCAATATCACTTTAACAGCGGTCTGCCAAGGCGTCGCCCCCAAGGCAAGAGAACCCGCCTTAAGATGCGGCGGCACATTCGACAGGGAATCTTCAGCGATGGTAAAAATCAGCGGCACGACAGCAAATCCCATGGCGATACCAACCACCAATGTATTTCGCTGATCGTATTGAATTTGAAAAACTTCGAGTGCCCATGCTTTGAAATCCCCAGCCATCCAGTACGTTTCAATGAGCGTTCCGAACACGATGGAACCGCCCGCGGCACCCAATACCAGAGGGATGAGAAAAACCATTTCCATTCCCGGCTTCAATCCCAACTTGCGAGAGAGACTCCATTTGCGCTCCATCCCCCAACCTAGCAATGCCGCAATGGCAGACACCACCGGGAAAAGAACAAAGCCCACGAAATACTCTACCAGCAAGGGAGCAATGATTAAGGCACCCACAAACCCCAAAGCAACGGTCGGTAAGGTTGCCATCAATTCTACCGTTGGTTTGGTGATTTCGCGTAAGCGGGGATGCATGAATTGAGAGGCATAAAACGCACTCAACAAGGCCAGAGGAAGGGCAAAAAGCATGGCGTAAAAAGTCCCCTTGGCGGTGCCATAAATGAGCGGGATGAGACTGTATTTCGGCTCGAATTCGTCGCTTCCACCGGTAGACTGCCAAGTGTATTCTGGCTGGGAATAGCCTTCGTACCAGATTTTCCCAAACAAGCCCCTTAGTGATACAGCGGGGTGCGGGTTGTCCAGTGTCCAATGATAAACATCACCCTTAGAATCGACACCCAACAATCCATCGTTCTTGGGGGAAAGTGCCAATACTCTAAAATGAGCATCGCCATCCCCTTCTAGTGAGAATTGAGTTTCTCCCGTTGTCGCATAATGGTACCGAATACTTCCTTCTTTCCCAGCGGTGAAAAAACCCTTGTCTCGCAACGAGTGAGAGATGGCTGTCATCGAACCTTCATGTGGGGAAAATGCGTAGATGGATTTTAAACTACCGGCAAGATTTTTCCGATTCAGTTGGTAACTGCGGACACTACCTCCCGTGTCACCAACCACCAGAGTGTAGCCACCATTTAAAAATTGAAGAAATGTGACTCCTACCTCATGGCTTTCGGTTGCACCGACCACAGACACTGAATTTTTGGAAACTTCTCCCTCCAGATTTATCTGCAGGATTTGCCCCGAGGATGTTCCCGCCAGCAGACGTTTTCCCGACTCATCCAAAGCCAGAGCCGTCAATTTCCCTTCCACAGGAAGGGGCCATTTGCTTGAAGTGATTTTCTGACGCACACCACCCATCATAGAGCGTTTGACCTTGACGCGAGTCACGGTAACAATTCCATCATCTCTCGCACTCGCTATCGCATATCCTTTTTCAAGTTGCGCAAAAGCCAATACCGAAACACCTTGTTTCGAGTCAACGGCGGGCAATATTTTCTGTTCTTCCACTCTGGGGAAAACAGCACGAACTTCGTTCTTGTAGGTCGATTCAAAAATGATCTTTACCGGAAGCGTTCTTCCATCGGAAAGCCCCAAAACGGCAAATCTTTTTGAAGAATAAGAAACCCCGGTCACAGTCGCACTCCCCATTCCCTTAAGAGCGGGAACTGCAATAGGAGTCCAGGCTGGCAAAGAGTAAAAGTGAATACCGCTCGCATCGATCACATAAGCAATCTGCTGGTATTCGTCGATACCCAAAGCCATGGGACGCTCTTGCACAACTCCGGTTTTTTTGTAGGTGAGGGTAATTTCGGGGGACTTAAATAGAGGCAAGGCCTCTAGCATGATGACCAGCAGGATAGCTAATATGGAGAATATGATAATCATGCCGCCAAAGGTCACGACTCGCGAAGCGAAGCGATCTATCCATTGGCGCCGGGTATTGTTGGAAAAAGATAAAACGGAAGCCTTTTTGAATGGGGCCGATCCCGTTTTGTTCGTTTCAACCGTTTCTGTCATAAGATAATAATTTCACTCAATCCAGAAAACATGACAAGGCTAAGAGCTGACACAAAAGCCCTTACTTTCTCCACTTCTTTCATTCCTGTTTCCACACACAATCCCCCCAAAAGTATGGACACAGACTAAACCTGTTTTGTTAGAATTGTGTTAGGAAAGCTATTTTTTGTATTTTTTTTAAAATCTGCTTAAAAAACAATGCTTTCAAAAGACTTTCATGAAGGCTTCTGGCTATCAGCCTATTTGGGCAGGCATATTTTAAAATCTAAACACGAGATCCGCATACGTTCGATCCCGTTCAAATCTTGCCCCACGTTCTTCCGAAGTCATGAATTGAGAAACCGACACCCGCACTCCTTTTGTCAAAGCAAACTGCAACTGTAACCTCACTCCTTTGCTGTTCGTTCCCCCTGCATGAAAATCGGCACTGTTCCAAGCAGAAAAAACAGCATCCAATTGCGTCAATCGATAAAATGCTCCAAATCGCCAATCACCAAAAACGTTAGCTTTTCCAAGCTGAAAACCCAACTCCCAAGCGGTATCAAAATCCACTCCACTGGCAATATTCTTCCCATATTCTCCGAATAGAGTCAGGGGCTGTCCCATCAAATGAGTTTTGAATTGGGCCATGGCATCTACCACGTTAAAATCATTGACCAGCAATCCGCCAACCTTGTTATTTTGAGACGCTCCAGGAATGCCCTGGTCGTTCGTAACGCTGGAGCCTTGCAGATTTTTAAAATCGTAGTACGCCAGGCCGAAAAGAAATGACCCAAAGGACTCTTTTTTAGTCAATCTTCCCTGAATAGCCAGCAAAAAAACATCGTCCAAGGGCTGACCTGTTGGAGAACCATTGTCCTCAACAACGAATTGCCCCAAAATCAATTCCGTTTCAACATCACCCACCCCGTGCCTCAGCTGCTGGGAAAAACCTTCCAGGTTAACATCCACAGCCCACACCATCTCAGATCTCATAAAGGGAACAGCGAATTTGCCGCCTTGGAATACGAACTCACCAGGAGTCCAGCGCACATAAGCCCTGTTTATCTTATATCCCTTGAAAGAAGCTGTCTCATCGAAATTATCGTTGGTCGTTGTGGGAGCCGTGCCACCACTGGACACTCGAAAACCAACATCTAAATCTTTGTTCAGGTGAATTTTACCGAAAAGACGAAAACGAAATCTTCCTCTATAGCTATCCGTCGTGCCACCGGCGATATTGTTTTCGCCATTATTGACACCCTCGTAGCGCAACCGGAAATCGCCACCGAAGGAGAATCGCTCCAGAAGATTCAATCTTTTTGAATACAACTCGAGCTTTTCCTCCAGAGCCTGTATCCGTAATTGATCTGAAGGCATCTCGGCCTGGGCAAAATTTCCGCTCAAAACGCAAAAAAAACTCACCCAAAATATGCAGATTTTCCAATATGCATATTCCAGGCAAGCCTTTCGCATTATTTTTTATCAGCACCAATCAATGCAAGATCTTCGTTGGCAACGATTCCAGGCAATGGGAAATAACCACCTTTAGCAGTGATTTGCTGACCTTCTTCAGAAAGAACCATTTTCAAAAATTCCAAAGTCAAAGGGTCCAATGATTTACCGGGAGCCTTGTTGACATAGACATAGAGAAAGCGTGAGAGAGGGTATTCCCCTTCCAAAGCGTTTTCCAAAGTGGCTTCAACATAGTTGTCACCCTCTTCAGACAAGGGCAAAGCACGCACATTCGAGGTCATATAGCCGATTCCACTGTAGCCCGTTGCGAAACGATCAACACTGATGCCTTGAACCACAGATGCTGAGCCCGGTTGTTCCTTCACATCATCTCGATAATCGCCTTTTTTCAAGACAACTTTTTTGAAGAAACCATAAGTCCCGGAAGCCGAGTTTCGACCAAACAAGCTGATGGGCTTGCTAGCCCATTCGCCTTGCAAACCAAGGTCGCCCCATGTCTTTATTGCCCTTCCACCACGACGCTGGGTTTTGGAAAAAGCCGCATCCACTTGCTCCAGGCTCATCCCTTTTATTGGATTGTCTTTATTGACGAACACTGCCAATGCGTCGATCGCTACGCGCACTGCTGTGGGCTTGTAACCGAATCGTCTTTCAAATTCATCCACTTCCTTGTTTTTCATCTTTCGAGACATTGGTCCCAATTGAGAAACCGCAGAAATCAGTGCCGGCGGAGCGGTTGAGGAACCCTTGCCTTCCACCTGGATATTAACATTAGGATAGTAGGTCTTGAACTTTTCGCTCCAGAAGGTCATCAAATTATTGAGCGTGTCAGAACCGATGCTGTCCAGATTGCCACTGACACCAGACTGCTTGGCATAAGGCTTCAAGGCATCTTCGGCTGACACCATACCCGGTATCGAAACCATGGCAAGACAGGTCGCCAACACGAAAGCACTTACTTTCCTAACTTCAAATTTCTTTCTCGTTACCATTTCACAAACTCCTTGAAAGTGAGTATAGCCTAAACTTCTTCTTATTTGAATTGCGCAACTATCTTTTATCTTTGCGAATTTTCTAAGAGGACCCCTCCCCTCAAGGTTTCCCTTGAGGAAAGGCTGTCTTGGAGGAGACAATCCTCTACATTATTAGAAATCAACTTGAAATCGGACAACGTTGGAGACCAAAGTTCCATTATCCGCACCGATTCCGCTGGTGAAATCGGCATGAACAAAGTTGTACATGACGCGTGACATGGGGCTCAATTCCCAGTTGACACCCAAGGTCAAACTTTGTTGCTCGCCACCGGCAATTCCGGCCTGGCCATCGTTCAGATCCAACTCGGCATAACGCACGGCCAATTGCAATGCACCCAGACCGTTGCCTTTGCTCCAATCCTTATCCCAGCTGAAATTCTGATTCGGCTTGAATCGAGCGATAGCACCTTTTTTCTTGGAATAGTTACGATGCTCACCCGTTACATACCAGGTACCTTGAACATAGAATGCACCCAAGTTCCCCTGATCTCTTCCTTTTCGGTCCACATAAGTGGTGACATACTCACTCTGCACACCGAATTGATTCAGGTTCAAAGCACCTTCCAATCCCAGGATATGGTATTTCTCTACATCAATGGTCCCTGTGTCCAGAAAACGACTGGTGATCTCTGTATCGCGCGCTCCCCGGAATCGCTCCAGATTATTCAAAGCGGCTTCATAACTGTAACTCACACCCATGTGCAACCAATCTTTTCCATCTTCACTCAGGTAAGGCAAACCTGTCACTCGACTGGTCACATTCCAGTCACCATCAGCACGGAGATCCGGCGGCCTTTCGCCAGAAGTTTTGTTCAGAAAGGTGAACCAGGTCAACCTGTCATTCAAATGCTTATTAAAAAAGGCAAAACCTACGTTTCGTGTTTTGAAGAACGTATTCGTTAAAGAACGTTCTATAAAGGTATTGTACTTAGAGCTGGTGACGGAATCCAACGACGCAGGTCGTTTGAAATGACCCACCTGGAAATTTCCGACAACCGGGATGTTGGGAACCGAAATATACATATCCTTAAACGTAACACCACTGGCTCCGCCATCCACATCGATGTCCCATTTGTACTTGACCGTATTGTAAAGCTTTCCCGCCATGAACAATCGCACACGACGAAAACGAGACCCATCCTGCTGATTGCCAAATGCGGTTTCGAATTTGCTGTCCTCGTGGAAGAAACCCCAATCGTACATAATACGACCGCCCACCTGAAACTGGAAGTCGTTGTCCTTGGTACGCATTTTAAGTCCGTTTTTATAATACATCAGGACTTCTTTCTCACCCTTCTTATACTTCTTGTATTGCTCTCGTTCCCTTCTTTCCAACTCTTCCAGTCTCTTTTCCATACGCTCGATCTTACTCGAATCTACGGGAGCCGCTTGCAAATTGCTGGCAAACGGCATCAATAGAAACATAAGACCTATCGATAACACTTTTCTATTCATTCTAGTCTCCAATCATTCATCTTGTTCTCCATTCAAATGGAATCTAACTTCGTAAAAATAAAAACAGGGTCTGTGCTGAATGCAGGACTTATAAACCCGCATAAGAGAAATTCCCGCTCAAAATTCCAGACAACCCCAGTAAAAAAATAAAATACCTGTGTTTCGTATATTCATTGCCCTCGCACCGAGAGCAAAAAACAACACTTAAATTAATATCTATAGAAAGATGATAAACTTCCTTTGTTAGCGTTTTATGAGCTGTTTATTAGGATTGTGTTTGAATCTTTCCCTAACAAAACTAAAATTCAAACCAGCTAACAGACAAAAGATAAACCCCTGGCGTTAGCTTTCTATTAGCTATTTGTTAGGATTTTGTTTGATGTGCTGTGTAAGAGGAGGGGATCAATCAGAAAACTCATTGAGTTCTATACGTATGAAAAACTGGCTCCCGCGACCGGGAATACTTTCGACGGCAACCGTCCCATTGTGGGCCTGTGCGATATGCTTCACGATGGCAAGCCCTAAACCGGAGCCGCCAAGATTGCGGCTTCGCGCCGCATCCACTCGATAAAATCGTTCAAAAAGACGTGGCAGATGCATCGAATCAATGCCCGCACCCCAATCCTGAACAGAAATCACCAAAAAATTATTTTCTACCACAGAAGCAACGCGAACTTTCCCGCCTTCCTTGCCATATCTAAGCGCGTTCTGGATGAGGTTTACGACAGCCTCTTCCAAAAGAGGCCAATTCACTGGCGCGACCAGATCGTCGTCACACACCAATTCCACTTCCATTTGATCGTCGGTAGCAACGAAAGCACAATCTTGAATCGCCGATTGCAGTAATTCCTTAATGCACACCTTTTCGCGAGAAATTTCAACACGATCCGACTCAGATTCAATTTTTGACAAACTGAGCAAATCGTCAATGATGACATTCAAGCGACTGGTTTGTTTCATTATGATCTCTAAAAAACGTCGAGACGATTCGGGGTTGTCAAAATCTTCTTGCAAAAGAGTTTCCACAAAACCTTTGATCGAAGTAATAGGAGTTTTCAGTTCATGAGAAACATTGGCAACAAAATCCCGGCGCATATTTTCCAATTTTCGTAATTTTGTAACATCGCTCAAAACAGCAAGGACACCAATTCGATTGTTCTCGGCATCCACCAAGGACGCGCCATGAGCGTGAATAAAACACTCCTTTTCGCCCATAACCGTGAACTGGTCTTCAACCGGACCCGAGCTTTCCAAAGTTCGACGAATGAATGTTTTCAACTTACTGTTACGAAAAATTTCATGAAATCGACGACCACAAGCACTGCCACCCTCGATACCAAAAAGACTCTCCACCGCCCGATTAACACGCAATATTTTCTCATCCGCATCCACAGCCAACACACCTTCGGACATACTGAAAAGAACAGCCTCCACCTCATCTTTTTGCAAAGTAACACTGCGAATTCTTCCATCCATCACTTCAGCCATTCGGTTCAATTTTCGCAATAATTGGTTGGCATCGCCCACCAGGTTTTCAGGCAATCTAAAGGAAAGATCGCCTTGCGAAAAACGATTCACAACACCCTCCAACTCCTTACGGGATCGGCTTTCCAAACGATTCTTTCGCCATAAAACATAGGATACGATCGCAACAAAACCCATTAGAAGAAATATCAGCTTAGATGAAAAATCGGTCCATTCATCAACGATCCAGGTCGCATCAACCCGAACCAAAACAACACCTACAACCTTCTCACCGACCTCAATGGACATAGCTGAAAGTAAATAACCGCTCTCAAAGTTTTTATCCGAAGGAGAATCAGCCATCTCCCCAGCAAGAGCCTTTTCAAATTGAGGTATGTGAGACTGGTTCTCTAATCGGCCCGGATTCTCTTGAGAATCCGCCAACGCCCGGCCCGAAGGATCGGTCACAGTGAACCTGTACAAAGACTCATCTCCCCAATTCTCAGCCAAAGACTGCAATGTAGAAGGTGCTTTTAAAGGGAAAAAGGCGGTTGCCTGAATAGATGCAAGGCGTGCCATTTCGTTCAAATTTTCGATTTCTTTTTCAATCAATCTTTCCTTGAAAATTGAAAGAGAATAACTCACTCCACCAGCCGTGATCAGGCAGGAAATGAGAACGGTTGCCAATAAAAGGCGTCTAAAGAAAATAACTTCGAGCATAAACTTTATAGTGGGAAAAGGTGAAAATCTGCCAACCTTTATTTAATAGAGCACAATCAAACCAGTACACATATTACAACGTTCTCAAATCTAAGCTCATGAAAATCTCAAAAATATTTTCAAGAACCCTTTCACAGCCCACTTCAATTACTTACTTTTATAAAAAGTTTTGCCACACACTAATATTATTTACTCACAGACCACCACAACTACTACCAACCAAAGTATACATTAATTATATGAAACCAAGATTTGACCCCTAATATTTGGAAAGGTTCATTTAGAACCTTTTGGTTTTCTTTGCGCATCCTTGCTCGATCATAAGCCTTCTTGTTCTCTTGCTTTTTAATGTGGTACCGCTTGCTCTGAAGTTGCTTCGCAACATGATCCAGAGGTTTCTTTAAATTTTTCATACCCGCTCCTTTTAAAATTTAAATCTCAATAATTTTTGAGCAAATCAATAAAGAATCACCCACTCCTAAAATCTACCACCGATTCGACTTTATGCCCACCAAACTGAACCCGCTATAATTCCCCTATCTCTACAGGAATATCCCGGTCTCTTACCGGATCAGGAATGGGAGTTCGCAGATTCGGCTTTGGGTTGGCCACATTTTCTTTCAACTCAGGATTCCAAACTTTTTGAATTGATGGCCAAAGGTAATGAACCGCTTTCCCTGCCGCAGTGTCAAACGCCTCCATCTCGGCAATCAACGGATCCTCATTTTGAGCAACGGCAAATTCACTTCGCGCAGAAATCAGAGCAGAGGTCAAGGCCGAAACAACGTTGAGACTGATATTAGCCTGAATAGACAAATCCCCCCCATCTTGAGAAGGACTGCGCCTGGAAGAAGCAGCATTCCCCAAAACCACTATGTCAGCACCTGCCTTCAAACCAATATGAGCGGCGACTTTCAGATCGCCCTTCAGAGCCTTACTTATAGTTTCTTCGGGAATAATATTCTGAATGAGTTTACGGCCAATGATATTGGCCCCGGCCTCAATAAACTTTTGCGAAAGTGCTGTCTCAGAGATAGGAACCAGCTCCCAAAAAGGTCTGGCCTTTTTCGAGGTGTAACTCAGCTCCCGGATCAAGATCAAAATCCCTTTTTCTTTGACGTTGCCAGCATAAAGACCACGGGTGCTCAAATCCTTGCTCAATCCATTGTAAAAAAATGACGCCTCCAATTTTATATCGCTGGTTTGGGCCTCCTGATTGTCATAGGCATAAAGCAATCGATAACTCTTGACGTAATCTTCCGCATTCCTTTCAATCCCGCCCAACTCTCTTTTGTTAGCAATATACTCCTCTTCCCCCAAAAGGGATTTCAGCGCATTTTGCAAAGCCTGTTGAAGAGCTGCGGCAATCGCCCGCTTCCTTGCCAAAACATAATTCCCATCGCGGACACCAACGCTTGCTTCGGCAGAATGCACTGCACGAAATGCCTTTGCCTCGACCGCCTCTGCAGAATGCAAGGTTTGAAAATCTTCAACCTCGACAGTCTCTACCGAATCCAAAGTTCGAAAATCTTCGGCCTCGACTGCTTCCCCTGCAACGGGGCTTCCCAAGACACAAACCGTCAATATCATCAACAGCCAACGCCACGACAGCATTTTATTCAACAACCTCATTTCCCGTGTGAAGAAACGAGATTTTTGAGCGATCTAATTTCTCGTGGTCCCAGAAACCGGTAAGCCCCCAAAGGCAGATCGCCCAAGCCAAGTCCTGCAAAACAGGTGCGCTTGAGTCGAATGACAGGATGCCCAATCATTTCACAAATTCTCTTAACATGACGATTTTTACCTTCGATCAGCTGAAGTTTGAGAAAACAATTTTTTCCGCTGGTTCTGTGTATCTCGGCCTTCAGTGGTGCCGTAGGTTTGGAGTCCAGCCAAAGACCTTTACGCAGACGGATCAGTTTTTTCTCGTCGGGAGTCCCACGTACTTTGACCAGATAAACCCGCTCTATTTTGAATCTGGGCTCAAGTAATTTTTCGGAAAGTTCGCCATCATTCGTGAACAGCAAAATACCTTGAGTGTTGAAATCGAGCCGCCCCACGGGAAACACTCTGCCCGGAACTTTTTTTACAAAATCCATCACCGTTTGCCGCCCACGCACATCTTTGCCCGTTGTTGTCAGACAATTTCCAGGCTTGTGAAAAAGGATGTAGGTCTTCTCTTGAATTTTTGGGAGCCGCTTGCCGTTGACTTCAATAATATCAACATTGGGGTCAGCCAGCTCACCTAGCTTATCAACCTTTTTGCCATTGACCTTAACGCGCCCTTCGCTCATCCAGGTCTCAGCTTGTCGGCGGGAACTCAGGCCCGCATCTGCTATCAATTTATGAATTCGTGTTTTCATGTATCTACTTTAAATGTCTCCAGTGTTATCGTTTACAACAAACATTGACTAAGCCACTGCGTGACCCGTCAATTTTAAATTAGTCATTTTTTCTGTGATCTGCTCAGACTGATCGGGGTAATCGTACAAAGAAGAACGCTTTTCAGTCGCCCCCAAAGAATAACCCCACAGACTCTCATATTCCGAGATATCTTCTCCCATTTCAGCAAGTTGGATCATGAACGCTCTAATGGGCTTGGATTCAACAATCACGACCTTTCCCATTTGATCAATGGCCGGACTGTGACGCCTCGTTGCATCGTGCGAAAATTGCAAAACATGGCGACCGTAGCGCGTGATACCAATCACTCTGAATGTAAGGCTTTTGCCGACACCAGGCAAGTTTAGAACATTTCGATCCGTTGCCAGAAATGGAATACCTGCAGATTTTCTCAATGTTGATATATTTTTTACCATACTTTCGGCTGAAATCGACAAATTGAGAATTTCTTCCTGATATTTTTCTGGAATCGTTCCCACGCTTTTCTCTTCGATCTGTTCCTGCACGGCACGGGCGTTGGTAGCAAAATTATGCCTGTTCTCCGTATAACCTTTCACCGAAAACGTATAATAACTGAGTACCCCGATGTCATTCAGGCTTTTCCTCAACTTTGCCCGATGTCCCCTGCGCGAAGAAGCCGAGGTCAATACATGCTGATTGGTGACCATCCAGCCGGCAGAAATCAGTTTAGCAACTGCCAAACGGGACTCTGATGTAACTTCCAATGCCGACTCGAAATGTGTTTGAATCACAAACTGACGGATGCCAATTTTCTCAGCCGCTACTTTAAAATCGGCCAATATCTCTACGAGCTCGTCGGTGATACGTTGTGGAATATAAACCGGCAAACGAGTGCCGATCCTCACCCGAACAATCTCTGCGTATTTTTCTCCCTCCTTGCGCGCCCGATTGGCTTCCTTTTTACGAAGTGCCATGCGGTAAATCGCATCCAGAAGCTCTTTCAGCGAATGGTCAGAGCTCATCAAACCATCGCCACCGGTGATAAGGATGTCGCGAAGCTGGGAGTCGTTTTCAAAATAATCCATCAACTTTTCCAGCTTTTCAGGCCAGCTCTCTCGAGGCTCCAGCTTGTCCAGATTAAAATTGAGATGACCGTTTTGGAAATCATACATCCGCTGGCACGATGCGCAAAGCCCACCGCAAGCCCTGCCAACTGTGTCAGGAATGAGAATCGCCACCTCTGGATAACGCCGATGGACATTGCTCGCTGTTGGTAGCAACCAACCTGCGGCATTTGGTTTGCCCGGCTCGACCCTGTCCTCCTTTTCCCAAGCTATAATATGCCCAAATTCTTCAATCAATTCCTTGCTATAAAAAACATAGTCGCGCAAGGCAAGATCGGTCCCAACTGCAAACCGTGGAACGCTGACGTTGAGCAACGAAAGATAATAGGGATTCACAAAAAAAGGAATGCCCACATCGGCCGCTGAGCGAAGAGTGTGCATCGTATCAGCGTCCAAAGAGCCATCCAGCATTTCATTCAATGCATCAGGAGAGCGCACCGCAAAACTGAGATGGAAATGATAATCGTTCCACCACTCACAAACCCTTGCGTATTTTTCTTCCTCAGAAAGATCCGGCTCAAAACTGAATCGGCTGCTTGAAATCTCGCCACGTTCGATCCGAGCGATGATGATTTTCAATATTCGCTTTTTATTAGCTTCCCGAATTGCAAGCATACTCGGGTCCAATCCAGAAGGCCATCGCTCCATCCAACGCTCCACCTGCTCCTTATCGGGACGTTGACATCGAGCCTCCCCGCGCAATTGCCGAAACAAATGCAAAGCGTCTTCGAAAAAAGGGAGCTGAGCACCCCCCATCCCATGATTTGCCGCCAGCCACAACATTTTGATCGGATTACTGACCGCTACTTCGTCTTTCAAATTTAAATCTTCAAACACCTCTCCCGCATAAGCCACATAATCCAGAAGCCTGATCGCCGCATAATCATTCCATTCCAGCAACTCAAATTGTTCTCGCCCCGCATTCTCATCCTCATAAAATTTCATGGCCATCGGGCGATCCTTCAAAATATCCAACACCCAGCTTTTCACACCTGCCAAAGCTTCTTTCTCTACAGTTGCCTCTAGTAGAATGGCCTTCAGTTCCGGGTTTTCCTCAAGAATTTGATCGAGCAATCGATGCGATTGAGCATTGATAACGATCTTGTCCATATTTTCGACAGCAGATCGAAGATCGTTCACTTCACCCCCAAAATCATTCACATCTGTTTTTCCCATAATTTTACAAGCCTTTCCCATCAAAATTATCTCGGCAAGAATCACAGAATAACCTGAAAAAGTTCCCAGGCATACCCAATACAAACAACAAAGCGACGCTCACTTATCTTTTCGGGGTAAAAAAATTATAGAGAAAAATCAAAAAAAGGGAATATTTGAAGCCAAAACATATCTAATAAAGCATATGCATTGTCAAAATCTCCCGTGCTCCTTTGCAACAGAAGTGCTACCTCCCGGTATCTGTTGCAAAGGAGCTTAAAATAAAGTCTGCAACTCTGAAAGCTACCGACTCTACTTTGACGAGAAAATAGTTTTTGACCGGAAAACGCAAAACCCGACTTCAGTCGTTACGTTCGTCAGGTTCTGAGGTTTCAGGTTCTGAGGTTTCAGGTTCTGAGGTTTCAGGTTCTGAGGTTTCAGGTTCTGAGGTTTCAGGTTCTGAGGTTTCAGGTTCTGAGGTTTCAGGTTCTGAGGTTTCAGGTTCCGAGGTTTCAGATCCG
>JAJDBG010000150.1 GCA_029261475.1 Nitrospinaceae bacterium | reverse complement strand
GTACAATGTCGACTCGATCGCGGAACCAGTGAGAGGGGTCAGCTGGTATGAAGCAGATGCTTATTGCCTTTGGCTTGGAAAGCGCCTTCCCACTGAAAGGGAATGGGAAAAAGCCGCTCGAGGCACCGACGGTCGTCTCTTTACATGGGGCAATGATTTTAAGGAAAACATTGCCAATCTAGGACCCAAAGTTTTACCCCCAGACCCATCCACCAAAGACATCAGCCCCTTCAAGGTTTTCCATATGAATGGCAATCTTGCCGAATGGACAGCCAGCTGGTATCGCGCTTACCCAGACTCAAAATATAAAGATCCCAATTTTGGGAAAAAATTCAAAGTAACAAGGGGAGCCGCAATTCGAAAAAATGACCATGGTTTTATGAAGGAATTCACCATGGTTCCTTTCCGCAACTTTGCGCCACCGCATCTACGATTCTGGGACACAGGATTTCGTTGCGCGAAATCCATCTAACCAACCAAAATCCTATGCTGGCGGCTTAGTGGTCGTATGAGGAAGCTTGTCCGTCTTATGACCCGGCTTTGGTGGAACCTGCGGCATCTTATGTCCGTTATGTGTCAATACCGGGTGCACTCCAGATGGTAATTGTATGTGGTTACCACCCTTCAATGTTTTGGAACCTGCCTTTACAGCCTTCTTAAGAATATTACTGAACCTTGAAATACTCGGCAACTTTGCATAAAGATCATATCGACGAGAATAACGTCGGCGGCGTCCTTGCGTCTGGCGCGGCCTTCTTCCCTGCGGGCGCCTCTGAAGCCGATTACGAGAGGAACGTCCTTTCGCTGCTTTGAGGTTCCCCTCCTCCAGCGGTTCTGTTTCTACATCCTTCTCGATCACGACTGCCGGGACTTTGACTTCCGCTCTAGCAGGTGGCGCTTTCTTCGTCTTCTGACGTGTGACAACAGATTCAGCCGATTTTTCAAGGCCACCAGCATCCTTCACCTTCGGCTTTTGACGCGTGCTGACATCCTCACTGGATATTTGGCTCTTGGCATTTCGGCCCTTAGCCACAGGGGCCTCAGCATCATCACTTTTATAACGTTCGAGTATTTTGTATTGAAAGTCAGAAAATTCCAGGCCCGCCTTCCCTGTAAAAGTGACTTTGACTTTATTGCTTATCTGCAGATCGCGTATAAATTCCATTTTATGATTCAAAAGGTACGCGATAACTTCTGGCCGTATTTCAGCTGAAAGCTCTTTCACAGGTCCAGAAGCAATGATCTCTTGAATTTTTCTCAAAACTTGCACTGACATAGCACCCACAGCGCGGACATGCCCCGAACCATCACAAGTTGAACATTTTTCAAAAACGCCTTCTTTTACAGGGGGAGACATTCTCTGCCGAGACATTTCAAGCAACCCAAACTTTGAAATACGCGATAAATTAATGCGCGCTTTATCTTCCTTGAATGCCTTTTTAACCTGCTTTTCAACAAGCATTTTATTCTTTTTCTGAAACATATCTATGAAATCGATAACAATCAAGCCGCCAAGATCACGTAACCTGAGCTGTCGGCCCACCTCATCTGCCGCTTCCAGATTGGTTTTTGTTGCCGTTGCTTCCAATTCACTGGAGTTGGTGGTTTTTCCCGAGTTCACGTCGATGGAAACCATTGCCTCTCCAATATCGATCACGATAGATCCTCCTGATGGAAGGTTCACCGTTCGATTATAAATCGATTCGATCTGCTCTTCGACCTTGTATGCAGAAAAGAGCGGCAGGGTATCCTGGTACAGTTTGACCTTGCTTTGCATCCGAGTCATAATCAGCTTTACAAAGCCTCGAACTGCCTTGTAAGCCTCTTTGGTATCGACGACGATTTCGTCCATGTCGGCAGTAAAATGATCACGAACTGTCCTTTGCACCATACCTGCTTCCTGATAAAGGAGAAAAGGCGGGGTTTTACTCTCAGCAGATATACTTTCCTGAAGGTTTCCCCAAATCTTCATCAACATTTGCAGGTCTTTTTGAAGCTCCAGCTTGGTGCGCCCTACCCCAGCCGTTCTAATGATGACACCCATATTTTCCGGCAAGTTGAATCCTTCAACAATGCTCCTCAACTTCTTTCGCTCGTCCTCATCTTCAATTTTTCTGGAAATACCACTTCCTTCACTTCCAAACATCAAAACAAGAAAACGGCCTGGAATAGAAATCGAATTGGACAGAGACGGTCCTTTATGATCGCGCCCCTCTTTAACGACCTGAACAACGATTTTTTGCCCACGTACCAAGACATCTTGTATCCTTACGCGTGCTTTTTTTTCCCCTGTTTGTAAATAGGATTCCTTGAGAACATCCTTGAAAGGGAGAAAACCAAACTTCTTTCCTCCAAAATCGACAAAAGCGGCTTCAATCGCAGGTTCGACGCGATTGATAACTCCAATGTAAATGTTCCCTTTAATTTGCTCGTTAGCGGCATGCTCTGAAATAAAATTATCAACCTTGCCATCTTCAAGAATAACAGCTCGACACTGTTCAGGCTGATCTGTGTTTATCAGCATTATTTTTTTTGACATGTGTTTCCTTCTATACCTTTTCTGTAGCTTGTCTCAAAAATTTCACTTTTTTATTTAAAAACGGTATCTACCGGGGTGAAATTGAAGACAAAATGTGTTAAAATAAGTTCATAAAATTCAAGCACTTAAGAAATCCATATTTATTTTAAAAAAAACAAATTTAAAAAAAATCAATGAATTTTTCAAGAATTGGCTTGCAAATATTTTCAAATCGTTTAAAAGAACAAGTCGTAGAAACTCTCGTTTTAAAGGCTCCGACTATGAAAAGTGAAATTGGATTATTGTCCTTATCAGCATTACGCCCGGCTGATTTAATTGGCAAAACTATTTTCATAAGAGCGGACTTCAATGTTCCGTTGGCCCCTCACAAAGGTTATTACCGAGTTGCCGACGATACCCGTATTCGCCGGTTTCTGGACTCGACGTTCAGCAAAATTCATGAACTGACCGATGGCAACTGCCGTATTATAATAGGTTCTCATCTGGGGCGCCCTCATAAAATGAAGGATTACGCCGGATGGGATGGAATTTTTAACATTCAGTTTGTTTGTTCTCATTTCGACACTCTGATTCGTGAGAAATACGAAGATACCTATACCATATTCCCACCTGAAATAATCGATTCTCAATTAAAAAGTTCGCTCGAAATTTTCATGCACAAACGCTTCCCGCTCGGAGGCATCAAGTTTTTGCCCAATTTGAGATACCTTTTAGACCCTGCCAATCCCGAAGCATATAGACTCGAATTCATTGAGCAATTGGCAAAAGTTGCTGATGTTTATGTCAATTGCGCGTTCGGATGTAGTCACCGTATCACCAGAAGTATCGGAATGCTCCCGCAAACCATGAGAAAAGAGGAGAAACTTGTCGTTGCCGGTAACTTACTCTATGAGGAAATCCAAAAACTGGGGCAATTTGGTCGTAGCACCATGGCTAATCCAAAGAAGACGGTTGTCGTCGCCGGCGGAGCGAAAGTTGCCGACAAGATCAATATTCTCAAACAATTCGTCCAAACGCAAATAAAATCCATCTTCATTGGTGGAAAAATGGTCAATGCTTTTTTATTGGCTCGGGACCGTTTTTCACCAGAAATTCCCCTTACCGCGAACAACCTTCCAAAAAAACTGGTTTATCATGATGATGATGAGAAAAATCAGGACTTATTGAATGAGATAAAATGTGCAGGGGAAATCCTTGAACTAGCGAAGGAACACAAGGTCGAAATCATCTTTCCCGTTGACTACAAGGTCGCCGCAAACTTTAGCGATCCATCTTATATTATTAAAGAGTACCCCGATTTTGAACGCGAACTTCAACTTGACCTGGGACCTAAAACTATTCAGGGCTTCACAGAAACTATCTTGCATGAAAATATCCGCAATGTTTTCTGGAACGGGCCTCTCGGCGCATACGATCATCCCACATGTCCCTCCTATGCAGAAGGTTCTATGGAATTAGCCAAATTGTTGTTTGGAGGTGCCATTCTCAACGAGGATTTGCAAGTAGTGATCGGGGGGGGTGACTCCGCCGCGATTCTAAATATGGTCTCTATGGAAGAGTTAAAACAAATCATCAAAGTACAAATTGAAAGACAATTATCCACACCTATCAACCGGGATTTGGTTTCTGTTGATTTCAAGAAAAGTGATTGTTATACCTTGTGGAATTATTTCACATCTAACTTCTTTGTCTCCACAGGCGGCGGTGCGTCCCTCGTTTTTCTGGAAAGATTCTTAAATAAAAATGGCGAAGCTGATTTGGCTTCCTACTTACCAGGCTCTGCCACTCTCATGGAGCTTTGTACTCTGAGGTAATTTCCTTTCTTTTATTCCAAAATTCTCTCCTTCTGCTATATAATCCCCACATTGATCAATATCGTGTCACTTTACACTCTTATCCACTTAATTTAAGGAGCTTTTATGACCATCAAGGCATCTGACCTGTTTATACGTTCTCTTGAGGCAGAAGGCGTTGAATATATTTTTGGCGTACCTGGTGAAGAAAACCTCGATTTCTTGAATTCCATGAAAGGCTCCTCCATTAAGTTGGTTTTGACCCGCCACGAGCAGGGAGCAGGCTTTATTGCCGCAACCTACGGTCGATTGACGGGTAAAGCCGGTGTGTGCCTCGCAACACTCGGACCGGGAGCCACCAACTTTGTGACCCCTGCGGCATACGCACAATTGGGCGGCATGCCTTTGGTGATGATCACCGGACAAAAACCCATCAAGAAAAGCAAACAGGGAAAATTTCAGGTTCTCGACATTGTCGAGATGATGCGTCCCTTGACCAAGTTTTCCAAACAAATCGTGAATGGCAACAACATTCCATCTCTGGTCCGCGAATCCTTTCGAATCGCTCAAACAGAACGCCCCGGCGCAGTCCATCTCGAACTACCCGAAGACATTGCCGAAGAGGAATGCGAGGGATCGCCAGTAAATATCGGTCGCGAACGCCGACCCACAGCAGACCCTAAAATCATAGCAGACGGTGTTCAAATGATTCGCGCCGCCAAACGCCCCTTACTACTCATTGGAGCGGCGGCCAACCGCAATCGAACACGTGTTCAATTGACCCGCTTCATTGAGAAAACTGGCATTTACTTTTTCGACACGCAAATGGGAAAAGGCGTTGTGGATGAAAGAAACCCCCAATTCATTGGAACGGCCGCTCTTTCGCAACACGACTACCTGCATTGCGCAATCGACCGTGCCGACCTCATCATCAATGTTGGGCACGATGTCATCGAAAAACCTCCTTTCCTAATGGAAGCGGGTGGAACAAAAGTAATTCACATCAACAACATGTCTTCCAATGTAGACGAAGTTTATTTCCCACAACTGGATATCATTGGCGATATCGCCAACACCATCAAAAAAATAACGGACACTATGGAGAACAGTCCGGAATGGGATTTCAGTTATTTCAAACGCGTCACCGAAGAAGTGGATAAGAACGTTAAAAATAAAGCCGACGATTCGAGCTTTCCCATCATCCCACAATACCTGGTTGCGCAAATCCGAGCCGCTATGCCCGATGACGGAATCCTCGCACTGGACAACGGCATTTATAAAATCTGGTTTGCCCGCAACTACAAGGCCCACGAGCCAAACACCCTACTCCTGGACAATGCGCTAGCAACCATGGGAGCCGGACTGCCCTCGGCAATGGGAGCCAAGATCGTTCATCCAGACAGAAAAGTCATGGCTGTCTGCGGCGATGGCGGGTTCATGATGAA
>JAJDBG010000149.1 GCA_029261475.1 Nitrospinaceae bacterium | reverse complement strand
CGGTGCTTCCGCTACCATCGGTGTCTGCATTCAGAATCAAGTCACCAACAGCTGTCGTCAAGGCCGTTCGAATGTCTACACGGTCTTTAGCATTCGCCGTCAAAGCATTGAACGTGACCGGACCACCCTCTACCTGCACCAACCTGTCAGAATTCAGAGTCACGGTGTCAATGCCCGCACTGTTTGCCGCTGTAATATTGTCTACATAAATTCCATTGCCCTCGTTATTGACGACCAACTGAGAGGCTGTAATATTTTGAAGTTCCGCGCCATCCAAAACCATTGTGCAACCGCCAGAACCACAATTTGAAGTGGTGCTACCAATTCCAATACGGTTGAATATAGAAGTCGGATGTGATGAAGCGATGGTTGTCGTCGCAGTTCCACTATTCAAAGTTCCCTGAAGATCAATGTCGTGTGACGTGATGTCGATAACACCATTCCCGGTATTTACCGAACCAGAAGCTCCAACAACGAGATCACCCGAACCACTCAGATCACTGTCTGCCACAAGAAACAAATTCAGCGTATCCCCACCTGCAACAGAGTCAGAAATCACGTTATTGAGGATGATATCGTTGTGTGCACTTAGAGTCAGAGAATTTGTACCTGTTCCGTTAAAATCCAAAGCAGTGCTAAGAGTGATATCACCGTCTTGCGAATTACCACCTCCCGATCCCGTAGTGATCGTAACGCTAGCACCTCCAGTAAGTGCCGTAGTGATCAGGTCCACTCCCAACTGCGCAGTGTCTCCGGTCGAAAGAAAGGGATTTGTGGTATTCGTATTTACAGAGCCAAGACCCGCAACGATTTCAATATTATTTGGATCAATCAGCCATTGGCCGCCTTCGCCATTTTGCGCTGTAACATCGGGGGTACTCTGCACCTCCAGGAATTTTTTACCTGAAGTTTCAACAAACCCGCCATCGCCCGAAAGGCTTCCACCTTTGGCTGAAATATCCCCTAGTACGCGTGCCGTATCCTGAGCCCAGACCACGACCTTGCCGCCATCGCCATTTCCAGTTGCATCGGCATTGATTTCAGCACCCGTACCAACAAAAACAAACTCAGACGTGGGTACAGAACCACTTCCCTGCACATCCCCACCTACAAGAGCCGTTCCGCCGCCCGATTCACCCGAAACATCCACCTTAGCTGATTCAAAGAGGCCTACTTTTTCACCGAGGACCTGAACCGTTCCGCCCGACTCACTTTCATTTTTCCCAGACGCATCCAATACACCAGAAACATTAACAACGCCCTGCTCGTTACCAAGTAAAAAGATTTCCCCATTTTTTTCAGTAACAGAATGCGCTTCAATTATCCCGGAGTGATTGACAACATCACGAATGACAGAACCCGCATCTCTTGCAGAAAGAACCACTCTACCACCATTGGCGCGGATACTCCCGGAGTTTGAAATCAAGGCATCTACAGAATCTCCATCCGAATTCAACACATCGTCCTTAACCGCATCGGTGATAGCAAAGTTGATCAAGCCGTCACCAATAAAATCTAATGTCGCCGAAGTTCCACTCGCCAAAGAGACAGAACCCAGATCAGCAACTATGCTACCGGTATTTTCTATACCAGAAGCAAGCAAACCCACATACTGAGTCGCGCTAATTGTCCCTTGATTTAAAATAAAACCACCGGGTCTGGAAGGGTCTTGCGTAAACTTATAGTCCCCCCCCATGAAGTCTTGATCTGTAATATCCAAAGTGGTCGCTAACAATCCACCAACATTCACATTGGCACCACTGCCAAAAAGAATTCCTGAGCCGTTGGATATAAAAACCTGTCCATTAGCCGTCAGATTTCCCAAGATCACACTGGGATCTGCACCGAGAACTCGATTGAGTGCCACCGAGCTTGAATCTGGTTGCACAAATTGCACAGACTCTCCCGTTCCAATGCTAAAGCTCTGCCAATTGGCAACTAGGGAACTTGAAGACTGGTTGATCACTAACTCGTTAATGGAAGGCTGACTGATGGCACCCTGACCCTCTGCAACCTGTCCTCCTTGAGGAAGAGCAAATAACAACGTAGGAAACCCACCTATAAGATAGATCAAAATCGCTATCGTGAGGCGAGTAAATAGGGAAGGTGATTTTGAATTTATTCTAGTCATTTTTGACCGAAGGAGTCTCGAAACGTTATTAATTTTCAAAACGCTTCAAAGATTTAAAGGGAAAAATAAGCTACCTTGCAACTAATATACTTTACGGTTTTATGACGCAAAATGCACGTCACAAAACGGCCTCAAATTGTCACAATATCGTCACAATTCAATAAGATACACCCTAGTCTACTTGAAAATTATAAATGCATAAGCATGACACTATAAGCTCAAGGAATTCAATAAGATTTACATTGAATCTAAAGACTTACACTATTCTGCAGATTGAGGGGGGGAATTGAACAAAAAGTCATTTTATAAATCAAAAATGACACAAATAACGAGAGAAATTATTCTTAAGCTTGCAAAAAAGAGCCTGCTTTTTCAAATGAGGCTTGGTGGCAATCGGGAACAAAAAACACATTATTTCCAATTTTTCGATCTTCAAGATTTTTGATTTCGACGGGAACGCCATCTATATCCTGAGTAAACATTTTATAACTATGATCACTCTCTTTAAAAAATGAAAGTATATCTGCGCTGGAGTAACCGGCCTCACCCATAAATGTTTCGGCTATTTCGAGCATCCAGACGGGAGGCCTTTCGCTAGCAAAAATTTCTTTGGCTCCTTTGAGAACAAATAATTCTGCTCCTTCTACATCACATTTAATAAAATCCACTTCTTTCAATTTCTGTTCTTTGCAGAAGGAATCAAGTGAAACAATGTCCACAGGAATGGATGAACCTTTCCCTCGTGCCGTGGAATGCAGGTCGCAGGTTCTACCCTTCCACAGACTACCACTCCCATCGGTTTCCCCTACGCCTGACATAAAACATTTAGAGTTTGACGTATCCTGCAAATTACATTCGACGTAAGAAAAGTTTTCAGGATCGGGTTCAAAAGCAAAAACCTGGAGTTTCGGATTGGCATTAGCCATTAATCTTGCATACCACCCCATATGACTGCCAATGTCTATAACAACTTTAAAACCCAATACCAACTTAGAAATCAATCGGGATTCCCGAGTTTCCTGAATGCTTCCTTCGCATATCAAACAGCTGGCACTTCTCTCTGAAACAGGAACACATATAGGACCAATCTCTGTATCAATGAGCAAAGAAGAACCACCCCATAAACTATCTGGAAATATTTTTAATATCCAGGATTGCCCTCGCCGAATGATTCTTTTTTGGACCAGAAATTGTAAAAATTTCAAGGCACGGCTTGGTCGATGAGGAGTCATATTATGATATTCAAAAAATTTTCTGGTTTAAAAGAATTTTAACGCGTGGGAGCAGGTTTCAGCCAAAGACCTTTTCTCACAAGTTCAGAATAAAGATTTATTGAATAAAGCTCTGAATGGGAAAATTCAAAAAAATCTCCTTTGAAAACCAATGGATCACTCTGCTTTCTTTTTCTTTAAGCAAACAATGACTTTAGATCCCCATTTATCTGGGAAAAATGGGCGCAAAATATCGTCTGCCACTGTGGTTGCTACCGCACCGACAAGGCCCGTTTTCTGCCCTATTCTAGCCGCCCAGCGTCCTAATATTCTTGGAAGACCTGTAACTGAAGGGTGATCAAGAGCCGCCCATATCGAAAAATCTTGTAGCCAGGTTTTTCCAGAAAAGCACTTGGCCGTTATTTCAAACCCTGCATTTTGAAACAACTGCATCCATTTATCATACGACCGTAATCCAAAATGCCCTTTGGAATCGACAAAAATTTCCTGGTACCATTCCGTTTTCCTAGCCCAAGAGAAAAATGGGCCTTTGCTGTCCAAGTCAAAATAATGAACCATGACTCCCCCAGGCTTTAAAACCCGAGCCATTTCATTCAAACAGACCGCCACATCTTCATCCGCTAAATGCTCAAGCACAAAACTGGATACGATGGCATCGACAGTTCCAGTTGCAACGGGCAGTCTGGCAACAGTGGCCTGCACGACTGAACCGTAAGTAATCGACGCAGAACGC
>JAJDBG010000148.1 GCA_029261475.1 Nitrospinaceae bacterium | reverse complement strand
CCAGTTCTATAATGAGTCCAAAAAGGCACATCATATATAAAGGAATTTCGATATCCAGCAACAATATAAAGCATAGGATTAAAGTTCAAATAGAATTGGTATTTTTGAGGAACCATGTCCACCATCCAAACAATCGGGGTCAACCAAAACCACAAATTTAAAACAACTCCCAAAATTTGCCCTATATCCTTATAAAAAATATTCAAGGCAGAAATCAGCCAACTCAAACCCAAAGTAAACATTGCTAAAGCAGAAAGATAAAAAATAAATTGAAAATTGAAAATTGAAAACTGCAAACCATTCAACCACATCAACACAAACAAAATAAGCAACATGATGACGTGCGTCACCAAACTGGCAACAAGATTAACAATTGCCAAAATTTCGGTAGGAAACACCATCTTTTTAACAAAGTGAGGATTACCACGCACTACATCAGCACTCGAGATCAATGTTTCACTAAAAAAAGTCCAAGGTATCAGTCCGCACAGAAAAACAATAATAAAAGGAACGCCTCCAGGCGGCTGAATTTTAAATCCCACCGAGAACACAAACCAGTAAACCAGAATCATCATTAGGGGATTTACAACAGACCAGACCAAACCCCCAAAAGTCCCCATGTATCGACCCTGAATTTCCCTCACAACCAAGGCCCCAACCAAAGAACGACTCCGACAGAGCATTTTCAAAAACATAAAAAAAGTAAAAACAACCGAATCTTTTTTCATATACAACAAATCCCCAAGGTAAAACCTACCATCCCTCAACACACTTCATCACTTCCAACACACACGCTTCCACGCCATTCTCCCCTGTATACAAATGAACCTCTGGAGCGGTCGGTCGCTCATACAGTGAAGTAATACCGGTAAAGTCAGACAATTCTTCTCTCCTCGCCTTGCGATACAAACCCTTCGGGTCTCTGCGCTCGCACACTTCCAAAGGACAATCCAAAAAAACCTCCACAAATCGCCCCGCAGAAACCAGCCCTCTCACCCGATCACGATCCTTCTTGATCGGTGAGATACAAGCCACAATCACAATCAAGCCTGCATCTAAAAAAAGGCGAGCCACCTCGCCGATACGGCGAATATTCTCAGAACGATCGGACTCCGAAAACCCAAGGTCAGAACACAAGCCCTTACGAATGAAGTCTCCATCCAAAACATAAGGAACAAAACCCCGCCCCCTTAACTCCTCAGCAACTCTCAAGGCAAGCGTCGTCTTCCCAGCTCCAGAAAAACCAGTAAGCCAGAATATACGACCCTGACCACCGAGAGAACTTTTCAAAGGAACGCAATCATCAGAAACGACATCATTCATATTATTTTAAAATCACACCGAGGGGACAAAAGGTCAAATTTAACAACAACATATAGCATTATATCAATGAAAAACACAGAAGCCAACCTATTTTAAATTATCCACCAAGCCTTCAAAACTCCAACAAAAAAACACAGAGAGATATTTTTAAATACAGACAGGTTGAATTTAAATATTTATTATAAATAAAAAAACAATGTTAACAAAAATAAACACAATATTTAATACCTAGAAATTAATACAGACAGGCAATTAATTTAAAAATAATATTTACACTAATAAAACAACCAGTTACAGCTATTGATCCTTAAAAAAATAAAAATGGCACCAATTTTGCTTTAAAACGAGTATCTAACTTAATCTGCAAACAAAAAATGGTAATTCAACAAATTTAACCAATCGGTTTGAGCAAAAGAAAGGATTTTAAAATGGAAATGACAAATAGTTTGGCTCAATTGTATTCCGGCGGTTCTTTGTCCCTTCCTTTGGAACAAGTCCTCCTTCTAATAGGCATTAGTTTTTTATGCCTAATTAACGGACGACACAAGATGGGATTCTTATTGTCTTATTTCTTCATTTACTACTGGGCAATTATTATGAACCGAAGCTACTGGCTAAATCTCTTTGAAGGCAGTTTTGCAGGTATGATTTTTATGATTGCTGTGGGCCTATCTTTTGCCATGGCTGGACTTCTAGGCGTTTTTCAAAAGGAACGATAAAATGAATAATGGAATCTCTTTCGGGCAAAAGTTCATCCAACTGTCTATATATTGCAAAGGAAATAGTTTGAAAAAATTATCCAGCTATAAGGCAGTTTTCTTCGATGTCGGCGGTGTTTTATTGAAACCGCATCCTTCGGTTGGGCATATTTATGCCCAATATGCACAACCTTACGGTTTTAAAGGCAAAGCCGAAGATTTGGACATCGAATTTCGTCGACAATGGGATGCTATGGGTGGCATCGAATCTCTCGGCTCGCAAACAGGTCAAAGCGTAGAACGACAGTTTTGGCGTCAATTGGTGAAAAACGTATTTGATCCACATGGTGGTTTGGAAAATTTCGACCGCTATTTTGCGACGGTATTTGATGCTTTCAAAAAGAAGGAATGCTGGTCTATTTTCGACGATGTTACCAAATCCAACATTCTGCCTGACCTGAAAGATGCGGGGGTGACCTTGGGTGTCATTTCCAATTGGGATTCTCGCCTGCCCGCTACCCTGAAAAACATGGGCTTGGCACAATATTTTGATTTCATTTTGCCCTCTGCCACAATCGGCTCTGCTAAACCTGATGGGAAAATTTTCCAGGAAGCCTTGCGTCTTGCCGAGGTTGAAGCGGAAGATGCGTGTCATATTGGCGATGAAATCAGAACGGATGTACAGGGCGCACGCGATGCAGGGATTGATTCTATTCTCATCGACCGTAAGGACAAATTTGAAGAGGGCTACGACCGAAAGGTAAAGTCTTTTCTGGAATTGGCGATTTAAATTTTTGACTAACTCTTCTTATACAGATCGGCAACAAATTTTTCGTAGCCATTGTATAAGCGTGTCGCTCTCACTTCCCCTGTTCCAATTATTTTTTCTTTCGCCTGAGACCAACGGGGATGTGGACGCTCAGGGTTTACGTTGGCACTGAAATCATACTCCAGTCCGTTCAACGTAGACCAAAAGGTGGGAGGACGGTAATCGACCAGTTCTATTTTGACGATCGACTTTGCACTTTTATAACCATATTTCCAAGGAACTGTAAGGCGAACGGGGGCACCATTTTGCCGTGGCAAGGGGCGACCATAAATCCCCGTCGCCAAAAAAGTCAGTTCATTCATCGCCTCCGCAAGAGTCAGGCCCTCGGTGTATGGCCAAGGCCTCCAAAACGCCCACTGTCCCGCCGCCTGCGACGGTTTATAAAATGAAACGAAACGGACATGCGTCGCGCTAGACTTGGGACCCGCCCTGCGAATCAATTCATTCAGCGCAAATCCTGTCCAAGGCACAGCAATCGACCAGGCCTCAACGCATCGGAGACGGTAAGTCCTCTCTTCGATGGGAAAAGTCCGCAATAACTTATCAATATCGAAAATTTGCGGTTTATCGACCAAGCCTCCCACCTCCAAAGTCCAAGGACGAATGGATAAGTTTCGGGCTTTGTGCTTAATACTTTCCTTGGTTTCCCCAAACTCAAAAAAATTATTGTAACCAACGGCAAATTTTTCTTCTGTAAGCTCTGCATCGACAGGATAAGCCGGATTCAAAGAGGCGGGATAAATTTTCTTTTCAGTTTCGGAGTATGTGTCCGAAGGAAAGGAAATGGAGGGCTGTTCTTTGCAAGCCGAAAGGGCCGCAACACCAACAGACCAAGCAGACGCTTTCATAAAATCCCGACGGTTGAGGAAAACCGATTCGGAGGCAATTTCATTGGAGGGAATTTCCCAATCCCTCGCCAAATGGCGACGTTTCATAACATCAAGTTTCTGGAACCCAATCGTCTATGCATTTCAGATAGGCATCCAAGCCTGCTTTGATGGGTAACGCCACGATTTCTGGCACATCATAACTATGCGCTTCTTTGACCCAACGCTTCAAAGCAGGGAACCTTCCCGACCGGGTTTTAGCGATCAATAAAGTTTCCTCATCGACGCAAACCTTTCCTTCCCAAAAGTAAGTGGACTTAACGGAGGGAACAGCGTTCACGCAGTAGGCGAATTTATTTTCAACCAAACCCCGGCTGAGCGTTTCAGCCTCTTCAGCAGAACTTGCAGTCATTAAAACGATGATATGATCTTCCATAAGTCGTCATTTTCTAGAGGACAAATTTCAACAAGTAGAAACCCAATACCAACAGTATAAAGAAAGCAATGGTGAACAAGTTGAAATATTTTTCGATCAGAGCTTTTACAGGCGGGCCAAATTTCCATAACAGACCGGCGACCAGAAAAAACCGCGCAGAACGACTCAACGCCGAAGCAATGACAAAGGTCGGGAAATCAACTTTGAAAGCCCCCGCCGCCAAGGTAAAAACTTTATAAGGAAGCGGAGTGAAACCCGCCGCTGCAACCGCCCAGCCTTGATGCTTGTCGTAGAGACCTGCAATTTTATCAAACTTCTCCTGAAAATGATAAAGCTCTACAATTTGAGTCCCAATCAAATCCATGAAAGAATACCCGATCCAATACCCAAACATCCCTCCCAATACAGAAGCCACAGAGCAAACAATAGCGTAACGCGCCCAGCCCGATGGCACAGCAACCACCATCGCGATCAGCAAAATATCGGGCGGGATGGGGAAAACTGAGGACTCAACAAAAGCGATGACCGCCAATGCAGGTAGCGCGTAGGGAGTGGCAGACCAATGCAAAACCCAATCGTAAAGCCTTCTTATTGCTTTCATGAATTTCCTATTTTAGGCGAACAGAAAGAGCTATCACTGTCTCTTTTCTGAGTATTGATATGACGTGAAATTATTTTCCTTCGCGCTTGTCTTCGATATAATCGGCGACCAACATGAGGGCTTTTAAAATCCCCAAAGTGCCAAAAATACCAGCAAGTAATTGCAGGAGCGGGGGAAGACTTTCTAAAAAATCTATTATTGTTTGCATAAATCCGTATCGAGTGAATTCAATCTGTTTTTATTGTATGAAAATTTCCGTAGTTTCGGTAGCTAAATCAATCTTTAAAATTCTATGATTATTGGTATCTGAAACATAAAGACAATCATCAACTTTCACAACTCCGGCAGGCTCTGAAAGTCGAGTGCAGGAACGATCGTCACAAACTATTTCAACAGACGCTTTGAGGCTAGAAACCTCTTGCGTCTTTACATCCAATATTTTTATTTTGTGATTATAGGAATCGGCAATATAAACCTTTCCCTTCGAATAATGAACACCAAGAGCATGCTGAAGAACAGCATTCTTTCCCACGCCATCACTGTCCCCAAAATCAAACAACCCTGTTCCAACATAAGTTGCAATGAAACCGGCCTCGTCGAGACGAATGCTCCTAACCGAACTGGTTTCGCTGTCCGCCAAAAACAATTTTCCATCTCCAACCGTCAACCCGCTGGGTTGCGCAAAAGCTCCGGCAAGACGAGGGCCATCGACCAAAGCTTCCGATCCCGTTCCAGCAAACTGCGCAACCGTCCTCTCCTCAGGGTGCAAAACACCTATCTGATGCGTTCCCGCATTGGCAAAATAGACCCAACCCTCATCCATCGAAACATCCCATGGAGAACTGAGTGCTGTTTCAAGAGCCGATCCTTGCCCTTTGAGCGGTGCCCCTTGTCGCCCTGTGCCCGCGACGGTAGACACTTTCTCAGCCTGTAGGTCAATTTTACGCAGATTGTGGTTTTCTGTATCAGCAACCCAAATCACCCCATCCGCATAACACAGTCCCTGTGGACGAAAAAACTCTGCAGTCTCAAAAGCCCCATCCTTACTCCCGATGGAACCCGAACCGATGCGACGCGTTATCTTTCCTTCTCGATCAACCGTAACGATTTGATTGTGATTGCTGTCCGCAATGGCAAATTCTCTATCAGACTCGCTGTAAGCAATCTTGCCGGGAAAAGACAAAGTCGTTGATTCATTTAAAGCAGGTGCCTGCAACAATTCGCGGGCATCGCCATGAAGGGCTTCTTTCTTCTCTAAATCTGCTATCAACTCCGTTAATGTATTTTCCAGCATATCAGGGTCTGGTTCGCCTGCCAATTGACCAATGATATAGCCCTTCGGATCAATGAATACCAGAGTGGGCCAAGCTTTAATCGCGTAATTTTTCCAAATCGTAAAGTCCGGATCATGCACGACAGGATGAATGATCTCATAACGCGCGACCGCCTGACGCAAATTTTCAATATCCCGCTCTCCCGGGAATTTAGGACTGTGCACCCCAATGACTGCTAAACGAGTGGGAAACAACTCTTCCAATCGTTTCAAAGTCGGAATAATGTGAATGCAGTTGATGCAACAAAAAGTCCAAAAATCCAGAATCGTGAGCTTGCCGCTCAAATCAGGTAAATCCAACGGCTTCCTGACGTTGAGCCAGTCCAATTTATCCGCATTCAAACGCGGTGCATGAATCGATTCCATGTGTCTATACGCCAAAATTTGTTAACAAAAACGCATTCTAACAACTATAAAAATTATGAATACCCAATTGTAAAAGTATTTCCTACTTCTTTCTTTAGATGGTAACCTTATCTAAAGATTTTTCTTTAGGCAACGTGTTATTTGACCGCACTTAGGAACAGTCGGTTTTAGCGTTCTTGAAACACATATTTTCGCAATCAAATTTCAAGTTTCACCATCTAATAATGGAAGACACGATTGATTGAATGAGTCGCCAATAAATGAAAAACAAAATAACAAACCTTAAAGAGAAAATTGCCCTGATCTTTCTCTGCACATTTGCCTTCACCGCCTCCGCAAGTCCCGCTTGGAGCGAACCTTTCATCGCCCAAAGCAACAAAACCGTTATTGACAAGAGGACTGGGCTTCACTGGCAACAAGGCGACTCCTACCATAATTTGAAAAAAGGCATGAGCTGGTACGAAGCTCTGGAATATGTAGCCGCTCAAAATACCGCAAAATTTGCAGGATTTGACGATTGGCGCCTACCCACTCGTGCCGAGTTGGCAACCTTGTGGGACGAAGAACAACCCAACATCAGTAAAGACGGCGAACCTTTGGGGATTTCCAGCGTATTTGATAAAAAGGGAAGCTATTACCTTTGGACAAATGATGAAAGAGGTTTGGATCATGCCTGGTATTTTGGCTTGGGACAAAAAGAAAATTATTTCAACCTGAAAGATCTGTCCGATCTCGATCAAGGCGTTAAACTCGTACGCGGTCCTTGAAGATTATAATTAAAGTAACAATGCTGTTTTTTTTGGGAGAAAGTAGCCAAGCTGAATCAAACAATACAAGATAGAATTCACTAGCAAAATCAGATATTTTTTCTTAAAAAATATTAGCAAGCGACTAAACCAGAAGGAATCAATGGATTTCCCTTCAACTAAAGGACGGCATCATGAAATGTCTTTGGAGTCGATCGACCAACCAAGTATTTTCATTCTTCATATCATACCTTACAGCTTTTTTATTGAGCCTGTTCCTCTTCAGTTCAGCACAGGCCGACGCGCAAAATGAGCACGACAAAATGGGTCATGACATGCATTCGGGCATGGACCACGGCTCAACCAGCACTCCGGGAGATGAATACCGCATAGAAGAAGAAGCGGACGAAATGGATCACAGTCACATGAATATGGGGCAGGATCCCAAACCCGGCGACCTATTCAGAACGCGCGGAGCTCATGGCGAAATCGGAGGCGACCTCCCTAATGCCGAGCAAACAGAAGGACTCCTCGCCAGAGGCAAAGCAATATACCTTCATATGTGCGTCTTCTGCCATGGTAAAGACGGCAACGGAGGCGGTAAAGCCACCAGTTATTTATTCCCTTGGCCGCGTGATTTCAGCAGAGGCATCTTTAAGTTCCGATCTACCCCTGCGGGTGCCCTGCCGCACGATGAAGATTTATATCGAACCATCATAAACGGTGTACCGGGAACGTCGATGCCCGCCTGGAAGGATGCTCTTTCGCCCGAAGACACATGGGCTCTTATAAAGTTGATCAAGAAATTTTCACCCCGATTTAGCGAAGAAACCGCTCCACCAGCTTTGAAGATAGGCACGCCTCCGCCAGCAACGCCCCAATTGATCGAACGTGGCAAGACCCTATGGGACCAACATAGATGCAGTGAATGTCACGGCCCCAATGGGAAAGGTGACGGGAAATTAGCAGACTCGCTGATAGATGCTTGGAAGCATGCAGTTTTCGTTCACGACATCACTCGTCCCGCCCTATTCAAAGCAGGACAAACACCACAAGATATTTACCGCACTCTAAGCACCGGGTTCGACGGCACCCCTATGGAATCCTATGCTCATTTACCAGAAAACGATCGTTGGGCTCTGACTCATTTTGTTCGATCACGATTTCGAGGTGAGTTGAAAAGTGCCGAGTTTGAAACCGATTTGTATTCTTACCTGGTAGACGTCGAACTGAGTACCGATATCAACAGCCCAGTTTGGGATAACGTCGAAAGCAAAGAACTGGTTTTGCGTCCGCTTTCCGCACGACGCGGCGCAGTAGAGACCATCAATTTCTCTTCCGTCAACAACGGCGAACAAATCGCCATTCGACTGAAGTGGCTCGATTCCACCAAAGACGCTTATTCAGAAAAAACGCAAGACATCTTTCGCGATGGCTCTGCCGTACAATTTGCGCTTGGCGCAACCACCTTGCACACTCACGGGCACAACGAGCCTTTCTTTGGAATGGGCAACCGCAGTAAACCTGTCAATATCTGGCATTGGAAAGCGGGACTGGAAGAAACTCTCGAAGCCGAAGATGACATGGAGTATTCCACCGGAGGCGTTGACATGGATGCACTCATCTATGGCGGCCTCATGTCAAACCCGGTAGCACGCCTGAATCTAACCAGCGAAAATGCCGTGGAAGAGTTGAACGCCGAAGGTTTTGGCACCATCACTCCGCAACCTCAGGACAAACAAAATGTCGAGGGCTACGGTGAATGGAAGGATGGCGAATGGACGGTGGTCTACCTCCGCGACATGATAAAAACTGGAAAATGGGATGCCGATTTCATCCGTAAAGAACCGGCATTGATCGCTTTCGCCGTTTGGGATGGATTGAAAGAGGACCGCAACGGACGAAAAGTAATCAGCGTATGGCAAAGACTAAATATAATGAACGCCGAAAAGTAAACGATAGAAGGAAACAAAAAACGAATTCCTTAATCAAAATCAGTGTCATTTCCCTGGCTTGCGTTCTTTTAAGCACAGTCGTAGCGAAAGTCTCTGCCTCGCCCTCCCAGATCGGCAACGGCGAACTGACCCATTTGATAGAAATTCACAGCCCACGACCTCTTCCCGTTGCCCCTGCAACTTTAAAATCTGAAAAACGTAGCGTTCTATTTCCGGGTCAGGCCGAGCCCACCCTGCTGGAAATACCCGGATTTAAAAATTACGCCTGCGATCAATGCCATCAAAGCGACGATTTATTAGATCGTGCCGAAAAGCGCATTGCCAATGTTCTAACCCGACTCAAAACAGCATCACCTGAAAGCAGTACGGTTCCCCTCAAGCAATATATAATTCAACCTTGGGCCGGTCCCCTATTGTCAGCGCATCAATTCGCACACGCTACCTTTGACACCATCCGCCTGTTCCCCAGAACAATCCTTATTGACCAGTATGTTTATGATAACAATACCCATCTGCACGAAATTTTACACCTGACACAAACCTTTCTCGGGCACGCTAACGAACTCGAAGCTTACTCACTCAACGCCCAAGAGGATGCCCGATTCCTTCTACTCAACTTCCCTTATTTTGAAAATATAGCCAACGTATTTTTTATCGAAGACTTCAAAATAATTCTTGAAGAGTACTTTAGTCGCCCCATAAAAGACGGCCCTATCCCCCGAGAAGTCCAATGGTATAGCAATGAATTTGATTCTGAAAAATTAAATAAAATATCCAATGCTATCCAAAAAATGAAGCCTCTCATGAAAGAAGCCGCTCGACTGAATCGCGACTATCCCCTCCAGTCCGCTTACCTCAGCGAGCAAACGGGTATCCCCTCACTATTGCTCGATTTAGCCGCCGTGCAAGTGATGGAGCTTCCAGCGATAACACTTTCGGAAGAAAAACGGGATAAGGCCTTCGCCTTGCTCGAAGAGCAGATGAATAAAACCGACAATATTTTATTGGGTTACAAAATCGACCGCAAGAAGGAGGCCCTTCTACACATGCGCTACACACTGGGCATCAACGATCCTGCGCAACGGCTGGCTTTGTACTTCCACTATTTGAAAGGTTGGAAAACAACTGCTGAAGGGGAGTTAGACCTATTTGTACCTAAATATTTAAATGACTACGTGCAAGAAAAAATCAAGCAAGTCGATCGAATGTTGGAGTATCCAGAAATCAGCTCTTTTGAAAAAGCTGGCGGTGAAAGATTTAAAAATCAAATTCTGCTGGAATTAAAAAAGATAGCAACAAGAGATCAAGGAAGAAAGTGACCCGGGAAATTACTTGGCAAACCATCCATCCAAAACGGTCAAACCCCATATTACAAATAATCAAGATTTGACCCCTTAAAAACAAAACCAACAAACGCTTTCCTAAAAGGAAAACGTTTGTTAGCAATGATTGTTTTTTATTCGCTTTCGACAAGTCCTTCGGCGGACGTGACTTGAGATGGACCTTTTACATGATCTTCCAAGGTCTCGGCCTGAACTTTGTCCTGCAACTTAATCAGAGCATCAATGACCATTTCCGGTCGAGGCGGACATCCTGGGATGTAAACATCTACAGGAATGATCGTATCAATTCCCATCACTGTCGCATAGTTATCGTAGAATCCACCAGAAACAGTACAAACACCGTAAGCAACCACCCATTTGGGCTCTGCCATTTGGTTGTAAACTCGTGTCAAAATAGGTGCTTGTTTGTGGCTGATGGTACCAACGACCATCAACAAGTCGGCTTGGCGCGGGGAAAACCGCGGAAATGCCGCTCCAAATCTATCTAGATCGTATCGCGGCCCTGCAACGGACATGAATTCCATACCGCAACAAGCTGTGATAAAGGGGTATATGAAAAAAGAAAATTTTCTCGCCCAGTTGATAGCCTGAGTCATCTGCGTCACGATGACATTATTCCCCAGACTCATTTCCATGTCAGATTCGTATATATTGGCCATATAATCAGTTCCTTAAAAAACGGGATTTATCGCTTGGATGTAATTTCACAATCATAAAATATTTTTAGGCAAAATTAAAGGACAAAGCGCTCTAGAATCGTTTCAAATAATAGTATCCCTAAAAAAGAATCATTTGAGGTATAATCAGCCCCCGTAGAAATATTGTTTTGAGAAGCCCTTTTCATAAATAGATTGCCAGAATAAGAGAAATTATGGATTACAAGAATGAGGGAAGTAAAGAAGCTAAAGGTCACGCAAGGTCTTCAAAAGAAACTGAGATGACCGTCAGCGGTAATCTCAGCAAAGACGGCAAAACGCTGGACTTGACTGCCTGCTATTTGAAAGAATACGGTGCCAAGGATATTTCAAGGATGGAATCGCTTAGAGAGCTGACCTCTCTGGAAATGGGCACCAATCTAATCGGCCCCAGCGGTGTCAGGTTCATAGCCCAATCGGAGGTATTGACTAACCTGACTTCGCTCAACTTATTTTACAATGCTATCGGCAACGATGGAGTGAAGTACATTGCAGTGTCCGACAACCTGCTCAGCCTTCAAAACCTTGTCCTTTCCGACAACAACATCACCGACGAGGGGGCCAAGATCATGGCAAAATTCTTGCCACTGTTCACCAACCTTGTGCGTTTGGATATGCGACTGAACAAGATCAAGGAAGATGGCAAGGAAGCACTTGTTACCGCTCAAAAGATATCCACAGTGAAACATCTCCTGTTAGATAAGGTAGAAGGCTTTCAAGTCAAATCATAGATCAGGATTGCTTGGCAAGAGCCTATATACAGACTCCCCAAATTTCGGGCACAACCTCTCTCTGTCCCGCTCCTGCGGGCAGATAGGCTGCGAGTGCTTGCTCCACATCCTCGCTACAGAATTTACACTCCGCTCAGGCAGACAGAATGGGCTATGCAAAAGTTTGAAAACTCTTTCAGTTCCCCTATTCTATCTCTCTAACTCCCCAACTAAGCTAAACTTCTTTTTTGAGTTGCGGGAATAAGATCACGTCCCGAATCGACTGTGAGTTGGTGAGTAACATGGCCAACCGATCCACACCAATGCCTTCTCCTGCAGTTGGTGGCAATCCATATTCCAGAGCACGAATGAAATCCGTATCCATCATATGAGCCTCTTCGTCGCCAGCAAGTCGATCTGCAACCTGCTCCTCGAAACGTGCTTTTTGGTCGAGAGGATCGTTCAACTCGGTATAAGCGTTTGCAATTTCTCGGGCTCCGATGAACAATTCAAATCGTTCTACCAAGTGAGGTTCGTCTTCCTTTTTCTTGGAAAGTGGTGAAAGCTCCAGCGGATAATCGATGATGAAGGTGGGTTGAATCAACTTCGGCTCTACAAATTCGTCGAATAATTTTCCAAGAATTTTTCCATAACTGTCGTGTTTATCCAGCCCTATCTTTTTTTCGCGGGCTAATTTTTCAACCGATTCTTTATCATTCAACGCCTCTTTCGGCAAGCCTCCAATTTCGGCAAGGGATTGAATAAAGGGATAGCGGGCAAAGGGAACGGAAAAATCTATCTCGACTGTTTTTTCCTCACCCTCTTCGATCGTTGTGGATGGAAATTTTAATGTGGAAAAGACGGTCTCGCCTATGTAGCGAAACAATTCTTCGGTCATATCCATTAAGTCTCGATAGTCGGCATAGGCTGTGTAAAATTCCAGCATGGTGAACTCGGGATTGTGCTGGGTAGAAATGCCTTCATTACGAAAGTTCCTGTTGATTTCGTAAACCCGTTCCATCCCGCCAACGACAAGACGCTTCAAGTACAATTCGGGAGCAACCCTCAAAAACAAATCCATATCCAAAGCGTTGTGATGCGTTTTGAAAGGCTTAGCGGTAGCTCCTCCGGCGATAGACTGCATCATCGGCGTTTCCACTTCCAAATAGTCACGATCGTTCAAAAATTGGCGCAGGGCTTGAATGATTTTGCTTCTGGAAATAAAAACTTTCTTAACCTCGGGATTGACAATCAAATCGACATATCTTTGTCGATAGCGGATTTCAATATCCTTGAGTCCATGCCATTTTTCCGGCAATGGTAAAAGTGATTTGGTCAGAAGGGTTAT
>JAJDBG010000147.1 GCA_029261475.1 Nitrospinaceae bacterium | reverse complement strand
ATGGATGTTTACGATGCATTGACCACCCGCCGCTCCTATAAACGCGCGATGCCTGCCTTCGAAACCCTGGCTTTGATGACCAAACAAATGGCGGGTGATTTTGACCCCAAGCTAATGCATCTGTTCATCAAACACATGGGGCCTGAACTTTAGGAAAGACTCCCGAAAATATTGACGCTTGGCAACAAACGAATGTCTTTCTTCGGTTAGTTCTCTAGAAAATCCACAGTTTCATTAGCGAAATCTTTAAGTTCAGGCAACCATGCTTCCCAGTCGTGAGATGAAATACCGAGCAGTTCCAAAGCCGCTTTAGGTTCAGGCGGAGAAATAAATTCCATCACATCAGGGAACCCCAGCTTCCAAGCCGTATAATTGGCAATACAGGTGATCGCTCCCAGCTCCCCATCTTCCCTACCGATGATTGAATAGAAACCCGCTCTCATTGCGCAAATCAATGACTTTGGGAAATTCCATTTTCTTGCCATATTCCCAGCAACCTCTATATGTGAAAAACCCGCCACCTCTTCTCCTGCCCTTGAAAGTGGAATCGATTGTTCCTGGGCCAACTTCAATGCGTTGAATAATATATCCGGAGTTTTTACGATCATAGCGATTTTCCCCGTATTGTGAACCAGCCCAGCGGTAAAACACACGTCTATTTCAAGACCACCTCTCAAACGAGCAATTCGCCCCGCCAAAGCACCCATCATTTGCATATGGCGCCATATAGCAGGATAGTCCAAATCCAGACGCATTCTCTCTTCGTCAAAAAATCTTTCCAAAGCGGGAACTCTTGCGACGATATTTTTCAAAGCATCAGGCCCAAGCAAACCAGCGGCTTGCTGTAAAGACCCTATGCTCTCCGAATAGCCATACAACGGTAAATTAGCCCGTCTCAAAACTCGTAGTGCCATTGGTGGATCGTACTGAATAATCTCGATGATATTGTAATCCATCGAAGAAACCCGGCACGTCTCCTCTAAAACTCGTAGAATTTGATCTGGCAAGGAAGGCAAGCCTTCCAGCTCATCAAATTTATCAAGATAGGTTGATTTCATTCCAATTACTCGCAACAGTCTTGTTTCGCCCACTTTCCTTTGCTTCATACAAAGCCGAATCTACAGCAGTGATGAAACCATCAACCCCATCCATCTTATCAGGATCGAACCGACCCACACCGCAACTCACCGTCACCCCAAACTCTCCGTCACCTGAAGAAAATCTGAGCGTTTGAGTCTCTTCCCGAATTCTTTCTGCAATTTGATAAGCACCCTGAGGATGAGTTTGGGGTAAAATCAGTATAAATTCTTCCCCACCATATCGAGCCGCGCAATCGTTGGCACGACAGGCCTTTCTCAAGACCTCAGCAAAAGCCATCAATACCTCGTCGCCTTTTTGATGACCATAATCATCGTTCACACGTTTAAAAAAATCGACATCAAACATCACCAAAGATAAATCCGCGGGATATCGCAAACATCTTGCCGTTTCATCTTCCAGCAAAATTTGCATTCTTTGCCGATTTGCCAAACCAGTCAAACCATCCGTCACCGAATTTTTTTGGGTTGTCTCGTACAGCAAAGCGTTACTCAAAGATAGGGCTATGAACTCTGAAATACTCAGGGCAAAGTCTAAATTTTTTATACCAAAAACACCCGAATCAGTATCATTCAAGTTGAGAACACCAACGATTTCATTTTCAATCATCAGAGGTATTGAAACAAAAAAATCCGATTTAAATAGCGGATTGACCTTACCCACATAATATTTTGAGCGAGTGAAATCTGGTTCCCAAACATACGATCCACTGGTAAGGGCATCCCTCATGATTTCTGATTCACTGTAGTGAATTTTAATTTCAGGGTCTAATTCGGGGTGATTATGACAAATCGAAACCAGAAATCGCTTGCTCTTATCGTACAAAAAAAGGCTAAAATATCGTATTGACAGAATATGTGGGAGTTTATGAACCAATACCCTGCGAATCTCTTCGCAACTCAGCAGACTGATACTCTTCTGAAGGTAAATTAGGCGGTCCAGGTTCTCAAGCGACTCACCAAGCAATTGGTTTTGACGCAATAACAAAGAGCGCATGACAAACATTTCCTGGTGCTTCAATTTTTCTTTTTTATTTCCGTCCATAACAATTCTTTTAGGACCCGAAAGCAGGCAGTCAAAACATTGACGAACATTAAAAGGCCGAATGTAGGGCAAAGATGCAATAATCACTACATATGAATTATATAACATATTACATTCACACTACAGTCAAAGAGAGGCTCGTCACAAAAAAATTCAACTGCGGTATCATAAAAAAAACGGCACAATATTTGCTTTTATTCCGTTAAGTACTCTAAGCGACAAAAAACCGATGCCTATTATTATGAAAAAACTTCAATTTATATTTGCTATTCTCGCAACATTTGGATGGATATCTATGGGAAGCCTTGCGTCCGCACAAACGGACTCGCTTCCACAAGTTCAGAGACTGAGCATTGGCCCTCACCCCGAGCACACTCGTATCTTGGTAGAGTTGAGTGAAACTATCCCATATACCGTTTCGGCCGATTTTATAAAGAAAAAAATAACGCTGACTTTTGAAAATGCCATCGCTGGTCCCGACTTGGTGGCACGAAATTTTAGCGATAAAAATTTAGAGTATATAGGGGTGCGCTCTAAAAGAGGATCCGTACAACTGACGCTACGTCTACGCAACGCCAACACTCGATTTCTGCACTTTTTACAAGATGAACCACCCCAAGTAGCACTCGATCTTGAAGGGCGTCAGACTCCATTTACCAAAATGAAATCAGAAAAGTCTTCTCGTCGAGGAAGAGGAAGAGGTTTGTCTTCTACCCGTTCTAAGCAAGACAAGGGAAAAGAAATCACATCCAATCCTGAAATCCCTGGAGTCAATCAGCAAGAAATCGACAATATCAAAAAAAAGGACGAAGCTGAAAAGGTCCGCGATGGAGCAGAAGACTATAAAACAGCTCTCACCATGTTCCAGATCCGAAAATACGAAGATGCAATCAAACTATTTGATAAATTTATCAAAGATCATCCCGAAAGTAAGTATCTAGATCACATACTCTACCTGAAAGCCGAAGCCGAATTTTCCATCGTGTTCAATTCAGAAAGAAATCCTGTTTTCGAAAAAGCTTTAGAAGCCTATTTACGAGCGGTCCGACAGTTTCCAAAGTCCAAATTTTTCGATCACGCTCTATACAAGATAGCCTATATTTATGATCGTATGGATTACGTTCTGGAAGCTCGCAATTTGTATCAAGGCGGCATCAAAAGAAATAGCAGAAGCATGTACAACGATGCTCGGGAAAGTGGACTGGCAACCATGTTGATGAAGACGGGTAATTACGACGAAGCCTACTCCGCCTTTAACAAATTTCTTAAGAAAGTACCGCAAGACCCAAATGCAAAAAAAGCATTATTTGATATTGCCCAACATTATTACGAGAAAAAAAATTACGATCAGGCAATCGTCGCCTACGAAGAGGCCGCAAAACGATGGCCTAGAGAACTGGCGGAGCGTCCTGAAATAGATTTCAATATGGGAGAAATCTATTACGCTCAACGAAAATTTGCAAAAGCAAGGAGACACTATTTCGATCTCATCAACCTGAATCCCGGTAGACGCATGGCCCATACCGCCATCAATCGAATAGGTGATTCCTATTTATTAGAAGGCAAGCACATGGATGCTCTCTCGGTATTCGACGAATCATCCAAGCGTCGCCCTGGATCGGCACCATCACAATACAGCATGATAAGAATGGCTGACATAGGGGTCAAGAACCCCAGCCTACCTGTTCAGGACGCTGTCTTTAAAGTGGAGCCTTATTTCAACCCATTCAAAACCTACGATCAAATCGCAAAGGATGCCAAGAGCGTCGATATTCTGGCGGAAGTTACCCTCAGCCGAGGCATCGCTCTCCTACGCGAGCAAAACTTTTTGAAAGCCTTTGAAGAATTTAAAAAACTTTTACCTCTTGGTCCCAAGTCAAAATTTTACCATGAGGCAAAAAAATACCTTCACCAGACTCTTATTCAACTGGTAGATGTATACAGCCAGGAAAAAGGAGATCTCCCTATTCTTTACGCTTACAGCGATTTCATGAGTCTTTCCCTTGGGCAAGTGAAAAATTTGCGCACCCTTATTCAACTTGGAGAAGCCTACCAAAACATCGGCATGCACCAGGAAAGTGTAAAATTCTATGATCGTGTCAAACGTGCTGACTCACGAGAATCGTTTGCAGACCGGATATTCCTAAACTTGGGAGAAATTCATTTGGCCCGTGGAGCAAACAAGGAAGGTGAACTTGTAGCCAGAAGTTTTCTTAAAAACTATCCTCGAAGTTCAAGGATTCCCTCTGCACTGAAATTATTGGCTCAAGCGCAACACAATCAAAAACAACCTGAAAAAGCGATCAAGACATACAGGATTCTGCTATCCAAAAGCGACTCCGACGCATCTTTGACATTTTATAAGATGGCTCAAATCCGCGAAGAGCAAAAAGATTTTTCGAAAGCGGCACAGGCCTACGGTTCTTCAATTGTCAATTTCGACCGCACAGCCGCTATAAAAATTCCTGACTATATCAAGGAATCTTATTACAAAATGGGCATGTCCTATTATCAAGACAACCAGCTTGAACCTGCCCTAAAGGCTCTAGAGACTGCTATTAAACATTACCCAAAGCATCCTCTCAGGGAATGGGCTGAACTCTTGCGTGGGGAAATTTACAATAAAATGAACGATCCCCAAAAAGCTCAAACACAATTTGCCAGTCTCGCCAAAGAAAAAGAGTTCGATGAACTCATGAGGCGGGCCGCCCGTTCCAGGATGAGAGTTCTGCAATGGGAAAAAAAATTTAAAGATACGCTCTAATCCATTACAATAGACTAGCTCACTGTTACCCTTTGGAAATATCATCCAAGGCAAGGTAACCGACCTCCTCTGGAAAGCAAGTATGGACGACCCTATCCCAAAAGAAGAATACAATAAGAAAGAAGTCGAGATACTCAATCGTGCGTTCCAGGCTTTCAACGATGCAACGCAACAACTTCAGAGTTCTTACGATAATCTTGAAGAACGCATTAAGGAACTGGACCTCGAACTGGCTCGCAAAAACGAAGAGTTATCATTCAATCTAAAAGAAAAAGAAGAAGTCAAAAATCATCTGCACAATATTCTGGAAAGCTTAACCACTGGAGTCGTAGTCGTAAATGCAAATGGAGACGTCACCACTTTCAACACTACCGCGGGAACTATCTTTTCCGTTGCTCCCCAAAAATGTCTGGGGCAACCTTTGAAACAAGCTCCTGCGGGAGAATTGCTCGAAAATATTGTTGCATTGAGTGGACAGAATCCAGATGGAGCATTGACCCTGGACAAGGAACTGGAAATTGGGTTGCGTGGAAAACTTGCACTGCGCATTTCAGCATCAGCGGTCAAAGACCCAAACAACCAACCCCAAGGCGGGACGGTATTGATCATTCAGGACATCACTCAACTACGACGTCTTGAAGAAGAAGCACAACGCAACCAACGATTACGAGCCACCGGTGAAATGGCTGCTGGCATCGCGCATGAGATACGCAATCCACTCGCCAGCATTGAACTCTTTGCTTCCCTCTTGCAGAAAGATTTGGCGGAGGATACTGAAAAAAGGAAATTAGCCGAACGCATTTCTTCAGGAGTCAAGAACATGGATCGCATCATCTCCAGCGTTCTCCTGTTTGCAAAATCCGCGAAACCTTCGCGCAACAAATGTTCAATTGATCATCTCCTGAAAGACTTACTCACCGACCATTCTGACTTCATCGTTCCCGATAATGTTAAAATAACTCAAGAGTACGATCTTGGAGATGCTCTGGCCAATGGCGATTCGGCCTTACTCAAACAAGTGTTCAGGAATTTGGTACAAAATGCAATTCAGGCCATGCCCGAGGGAGGCGAACTCTCCTTGAGTGCTATAGTCGACGTTCCCAAAAGCTCGAACGACATACCCGGCCGCAAGTTCATTAAAGTTTGCGTTGCCGACAACGGTCCTGGAATACCTAAAGACAAACACGACCAGATCTTCAACCCATTTTTCACAACCAAAGATAAAGGCGCGGGTCTCGGTCTTTCCATCTCACACAATATAATCAAGGCCCATCAAGGATCTGTCGATTTTGAGACCGAAGAAGGAAAAGGAACTCAATTCACCGTTACCCTTCCCTGCTGGGACCCCTATTTAGATGAAGAATAATAGTGCCATAAAAATTCTCGTAGTCGACGACGAAGAGGACATGCGTCTTGCTCTGGAAACAACTTTGCAGAGAGAAGACTACCAAACAGACTCTGCCGAAAATGGACAACAAGCTCTCGAAAAATTAGAACACGAGACCTTCAACCTAATCGTCACCGACGTCAAAATGCCTGGGATGAGTGGACTGGAACTGCTTCGAGCCGTCAAATCCCGATGGCCAAATATCCAGGTTGTTATGATGACCGCATTTGAAATCATCGACAACGCAGTGGATGCCATGAAAGAAGGGGCCTACGATTTCTTAATCAAACCTTTCAAAGCCGACGTTCTCGTGACCGCTGTGAATCGCGCTTTACGCGAGCTCCCTACAATAGAAAATAATCCGGCCCCGGCGCAAAAACAAAACAAATCCAAGCATGCCATCATCACCCAAAATCAGCGCATGCAGGAAATCATCGATTTTGCAGAGAGCATCGCCTACAGCAAATCCACCGTTCTTATAAGTGGAGAAACCGGAGTCGGCAAAGAAGTTTTTTCCCGTTATATTCATCAATGCAGTCCACGAGCGGACAAACCTTTTTTAGCGATCAACTGCGCCGCTCTGCCAGAAAATCTACTGGAAACAGAATTATTTGGTCATGAAAAAGGCGCTTTCACCGGTGCCTCCCAGCGTAAAGAAGGAAAATTTGAACTCGCTCATAAAGGAACTCTATTGCTAGATGAAGTCACCGAAATGAGCCTGCCTCTCCAAGCCAAGCTTCTACGAGTTCTGCAAGAACACGAAATTGACAAGGTGGGCGGCAAACAACCTATTCCTGTAGATGTTCGCGTCATAGCGACCACCAACGCCGATGTCAAAGGACGGATCCGCGACAACCTGTTTCGGGAAGACTTGTATTACAGGCTCAATGTCATCCCCCTCAAGCTTCCACCATTGCGCGAACGCACAGAAGATATCCCTCATCTCGTACAGCATTTTATAAACAACCACAGTGCAGAGAACAACAAGCCTGCGCCTGAAATAGAAACTCAAACCCTGGACTTGCTCAAAAAATATCGCTGGCATGGCAATGTCCGTGAACTAGGCAACATCGTCGAAAGAGCTTTCCTTCTGAGCCGTGGAAATACCATTCAGCCCAAGCATTTGTTCTTTGATGAAGACGAATTTGAAGCCGAAAACCAAAACACAGAGCAACACTTGTTCCAGGGAACCATCCACGAAATGGAAAAAGAACTCATTTTAAAAACCCTTGAAGAACTTCAGGGAAATCGAACTCAGGCCGCTCAACGCCTGGGCATCAGCATCCGCACTTTGCGCAACAAACTTTCCGAGTACAATAAAGACGCCTGACGATCGGCGAATCGCCGAAAAAATGAGCTGAACACTCACAATTTCCCACCCTCTTAGCGCAATCGCAAATCCCCCATTTGCAGTCGGCGAGGAAAACCCACGCCCTCATTTCCCACAAACCACCCTTCTGGCACGAGTATTGCTTATTATTCATAAGATGAAATAGCGTCAAAAAATCGTAAGACCAGATAAAGGAAAAAGTCATGGATTTTTTATCTTCAATGAAAATAAGCTCATCCGGTCTCAGTGCCCAACGTAAGCGCATGGAGACCATTTCAAGCAACCTTGCCAACATTGAAACCACCCGAACCCCCGAAGGCGGCCCTTACAGGCGTAAAGATGTCGTTATCACCGCTATGCCTTTAGAAAACCAGTTCGGTAATATTTTACAAAATGAATTTGGTAGCAATGTCAAACAGGCAATGGTCACCGATATCGTCGAAGATCAGTCAGAACCTAAACTGGTCTTTAATCCCGATCATCCCGATGCCAACGAAGCAGGTTATGTTGGCATGCCAAACGTCGATTTGATGAGTGAAATGGTAAATATGATGAGTGCAACACGCTCATTTGAAGCCAACGTTACAGCAATAAACGCCGCCAAAGCTATGGCTCTAAGAGCCATCGACCTTGGTAGGTAAACCATAATTTCCTGACCCCTGATACAAAAAGCCATGGAAACCTTAAACGTATTTTTCAGCAATCTGTCGGAACGCTTTAGTCAATTGACGCAAGCCCAAAAAGTAATGGCTCTGGCATTGATTGCCGCCGCTGGCGGGTCAATCATAGCCATGTCATTTTGGTTTCGTAGCCCCGATTATCAACTCCTGTACGCGAATCTTTCTCCCGCCGATGCTTCTGCGATTGTGGAACAACTGAAATCAGAAAAGGTTCCTTACGAGTTGTCCAATCAGGGAAAAACGGTACGAGTACCTTCTGACAAGGTTTACGAAATACGTTTGCAAATGGCAAGCGAAGGACTGCCCGAAGGAAGCGATGTCGGACTTGAAGTGTTCGACAAATCGGCGTTGGGAATGACTGAATTCGTTCAAAAACTAAACTATCAACGTGCCTTGCAAGGGGAACTGGCGCGTACGATCAAAACCCTTGATGCAGTAGATCAAGCAAGAATCCATCTCGTCATTCCCAAGGAAACACTATTCATTCGTGACAAGCCGAAGGGGAAAGCCTCTGTTACCCTGAAAATAAAGCCAGGGAAAAATCTATCTCCTGGCCAGATTCAGGGCATCGTTCATTTGATTTCAGCCAGTGTTGAAGGCATCAATGCCGCCGATGTTGTCATATTGGATTTGAAAGGGAATCTTCTTTCTGGAGACTCACAAAGCTCCGAGGGGGCTCTCTTGACCTCCAACAATCACCAACACAAGCAACGTGTCGAAAAGGAGATGGAACGCAAAATTTTGACCATCCTGGAAGAAGCCCTCGGCAAGGGGAAAGTCATCGCCAAAGTATCAGCTACTTTAGATTTTGAGAAAGTCGTACGAACAGAAGAAATTTATGATCCGGACTCGCAAGTCGTGCGCAGTCAACAAACCATTACCGAAGCCACTGTCGGTTCGGTGCCACCCGGTGGCATTCCGGGAGTACAATCCCTCGTTCCCGGTGGACAAGGCCAGGAAAACGTAGCAGGCCAAGCCTCAAAACGCGACAAATCGAACCTGACTCAAAACTTCGAAATCAACAAAGTCGTACGGCATGTGACCAAACCCGTAGGCGAAATCGACAAACTATCCGTCGCCGTATTGATAGATGGCCTCATGGCAGGCGATCCCGCGGCGTATCAAGCGCGTAGTCCTGAGGATATGGCAAAATACTTACAAATCGTCCAATCTGCAGTTGGCTTCAATCCTGACCGTGGCGATCAAGTGAAAGTCGAAAACATCCAATTTGACCGATCTATTCTTGAAGAGGAAGCCCAACGTATTGAACAAGAAGGATGGATTGACCTTGGATTTCAGGGTGCAAAATATTTATTTGGCTTTATATTTATAATATTGTTCTTCACACGAATCGTCCGACCCATGGTAAATTGGGTAACCACCTCGGTAGAAGTTGTTCATGAGGAAGAAGTGATCGATCCAGAAACGCTTGCTCTGGAAGAAGAAAAAATGCGCATCGGACAAATGGCAAATGAAAATGCCAAAATGCGGGACGCTGTCGCTGAATTTGTCGCCACCGATCCTAAGTTTACGGCAGGCATTCTCAGAAAATGGATGAAGGACAAAGAAAAGTAAACACTTTAGTAATCCCAAAATTCCAATAACTTTAGATACAAACTAAAAGTACTGAACAAAGGATTGAACCATGGCTAGAAAATTAACAGGACCTGAAAAAGCCGCCTCCCTCCTGATGTCCCTGGGAGAAGAAAATGCAGCTCTCGTCCTCAGTATCCTCGATGAAAGAGAAATCCAGACACTGGGAAACTACATTTCATCTTTAGGCGATCTCGATACCGGATCGATGGATATGGTGACCAAGGAATTCCACGACATGGTTGAGTCGGGTTCGGGTGGATTAGGCATTCCCGGGATGGACTTCCTTAAAAGCACATTGATGAAGGCCATGGATCCTAATAAAGCCACCGAAATTTTAAACAACATCACCTCTCCTGGTGAGGAAATGGGCGGTGGACTCGAAACCGTACGTATGCTGGAACCTCGTGTCATTGCCGCATTCTTACAAAATGAGCATCCTCAAACAGCCGCAATCATTATGGCTCACCTTGACGCACCGGTTGGCAGTCTGGTCTTGCGAGAAATTTCCGAAGAAGAGCGTATGGAAATCATCCGCAGAATGGCCACTCTTGAGCGCGTCTCACCTGGTGTCATTCGTGAATTGGATGAAGCACTTCAAAACGAGTTTCGAGCTTCCGGTGCTGTGTCCGGAAGCAAACTGGGTGGCATAGAATCTGCCGCCGCGATCATGGGTTCACTCGATCGAACTACAGAAACTTCTATTCTCACATCTATGGATGAAGTCGACCCCGACTTGGCAAACGAAATTCGTAACCTACGCTTCACTTATGAAGATATTCTCAAAATCGACGATGCTGGCATTCAGTTGGTTCTCAAGGAAGCCAATCAGGAAGATTTACTCATTGCATTGAAAACAGCCAGTGAAGCCCTCAAAGAAAAGTTATTCTCTAATATGTCTGAGCGTGCAGGGCTCATGTTGAAAGAAGATTTGGAATCCCTCGGGCCAACAAAAATCAGCGACGTAGAAAAAGCTCAGCAAAAAGTCATCGCTATTTGTAAAAAGCTCGAAGAAGATGGAAAAATTGTAATCGGTGGTGGAGGTGATGCCCTTGTCTAATAGCTCTCAATTCGTAAAGAGTAGTTTTACGAAAGAAGAAAATCTTTCGACCTCCTCTCCTAAAGACACCAAGGTAAAAACAGGTGCTTTTGAGTTGATGGAGCTTGGTGTGTCTCATAAAGGCGCCCGAAGCGAGTTCAGTTACGAATCAGAAACTGCAAGAAACTTTGACGAAAATAGCATCAACAAAGCAAAAATCGGCGTTAAAGAACTCATGGCCGATGCAATCAATAAAGCCAAATCGCAAGTCGACCAGATCAAGGCTCAGGCCCGTAAAGAGGGATTTGATGCCGGTTTTTTGGAAGGGTTGGGAAAGGCTGAGATTGCCGCTAGAGAAGACTTCGCTCCCGCCCTGGAATCGCTTCAAAATTCCATCGAAGATCTGAGTCATTTCCGCACAAAAATGTTCGGCAAGGTAGAAAGGGAGATGGTGGAAATGGTGGTCTCGCTTGCCAAGCGCGTTATTCATTTTGAACTGTCCACTCAAGAAGGTGCCGTTCAATCCATGATTCAGCTCGGAGTTCAATCCGTATTGAATCGCGAACAGCTCACTATCAAAATTCATCCTGAAGACAAAGGTTATGCTGAGAGTTTCAGATCTGAACTGCATTATATGTTTCAGGATATTAAAAATATTTCTCTCACCGCACACCCTGGAATCAAACGTGGAGGTTGCATCATCGAAAGCAACTTTGGAACCATTGATTCTCAGATCGACCGTCTCGACGAACAACTCGACAGGATTCTGGAAATGGCTCCTCCTGAATTTGAGGATGGTTCAGACTCTTCCCTTCCGGCATCAGACAAATCAATAGATACCGAGACCGAGACAGAATCAATAGACGCTGAAACAAAATCAATAGATATCGAGACGGGATCAGCAGATACCGAAACAGAGCCACCTTCTGACCCATCAGTTCCTTAAGAGGCCTCAATGCGAGAAGTCATCGATTTAAAAAAATATCGTTCCTATATAGATAAAAACGATTTCGTATCTAAAACCGGGCGTGTGAATCGAATCATCGGCTTAGTCATTGAAGCCAATGGCCCCGCCGCCAGTGTAGGAAGTTTGTGTAGCATACAACCTGGCGGAGGCAGGCCAGCAGTGCAAGCGCAAGTCGTAGGCTTTCGAGACAACCGCACTTTACTGATGCCCTTAGGCGATCTCATAGGTATCGAACCCGGAGCACTCATTGAATCTCGCGACAGTTACCCGACCTTCAATGTAAGCGATGCGATGTTAGGTCGAATCATCGATGGCAACGGCACTCCCCTCGACGGCAAAGGCCCCATCCCTATTGGCACCGAATACCCTCTAATGGGAACCACTCTCAACCCTCTAGAGCGCAATCGCATCAACAAGCCTCTTGATATGGGAGTGCGATCCATCAATGGATTTTTGACTTGTGCACGCGGTCAACGCATAGGCATCATGGCCGGCACGGGTGTTGGTAAATCGGTTTTATTGGGAATGATTGCCCGCAATACCGATGCCGAGATAAACGTAATCGCCCTGATTGGTGAGCGTGGACGCGAGGTCAAGGAGTTCATCGAGGAAAACCTTGGCCCCGAAGGCATGAAAAAATCAATTGTCATCGCCGCAACGTCTGACCAATCTCCACTCACAAGACTGCGCGGTGCCTTTATAGCAACCACCATTGCCGAATTTTTTCGAGACCAAGGGAAAGACGTTCTCATGATGATGGATTCCGTCACCCGCTTTGCACAAGCGCAAAGAGAGATCGGACTGTCCATTGGCGAACCACCAGCAACACGAGGCTACACACCATCGGTATTTTCCATGCTCCCGCGCTTACTGGAAAGGGCTGGGACAGCGAAAGGCGAAGGGTCTATCACCGGACTCTATACAGTTCTGGTGGAAGGAGACGACTTGAACGAGCCTGTATCCGACGCAGTACGCGCCATTCTGGACGGCCATATCGTACTCAGCAGAAACCTTGCTTCACACAATCACTTTCCAGCAATTGATGTAATGGAAAGTATCAGTCGCCTCATGATCGACGTGGTGTCCAAAGATCATCACGAAAAATCCATGAAAATCAAAGATCTGCTAGCGACCTATAAAGAAGCAGAAGACTTGATCAATATCGGTGCCTACACAAAAGGAACCAACCCAAAAATCGACTTGGCTATTTCCAAAATGGATGCCATCAACGCTTTTCTGAGACAAGGCATAATGGAAAAAACATCTCTTGCGGATAGCATCCAGCTCATCGACTCTCTACTCGCTGACGTCCAATGAACTTCAAACTAGAAGCACTTCTAAAGCTCAACAAAAATAAAGAAGATCTGGCTATGCGCGAGATGGGTCGAGTCAATGCCCATTTGCAAAGCCAAAAGCAAAGAAGCAGCTTCATGCTTTCTATCGCCGAAGAGCGAATCGATTCGCGAAACAACAGAATTCAGGAAGGGATAGATATCAACACTCTGGCATTGTATGATAACTTTTTCCAAGGGGTGAAGTTACAAAATTCCCGACAGGAAAAAGTTATTTCGGAGGTTCAGACCCGGCTGGAAGATACCAGGACAAAACTGGTTGAAGCCATGAGAAAAAGAAAAACCCTCGAGATCCTCAAAGACAAGGAACTTCGAGCTGAAAAATCCCGGCAGAAAAACCGTGAGCTCAAGGAAATGGATGAAATCGCCAGCAATGCCTGGCGCCAAAACAACGATTAAGGCCATGAAATTTTCGAACCACACTTACACAGTGCTAGCACTGCTATCCTTTCTCCTCATGCCTCTCATCACAGGCATATCCTCCAATTATGGGATAGCCTACGCCCAGGAAGCCAAACCTGACACTCAGGGAAAAGAGAAAATTGATGAGGGCGAAGATGAGGGCAATGAAAAGGATTCTGCTGTCGAGATAAAACTTCCCGAACAACGTGCGGTCATTAGCCCTGAGACTTTCCGAATGATCGAAATGATCGAAAGGAAAAATCGAGATCTCCAAAAAAAGGAAGAAGAACTCAAAAACAAAGAACTTCAGCTAAAAAAACTGGAACTAAAATTACGAGAAGATCTTCAAAAAATAAATTTAGCACTGGCCAGAAGCGAAGAACAACTGGGCCTCAAGGATGAACGAACTCGAGAAAATATAGATTCTCTCATAAAGGTATATTCCAGCATGAAACCTGAGGAAGCCGCTAGCATTCTTGAAGCTCTTGATGAAGATCTCGCTATCAAAATCATTTCAGGTATGAAGAGTCAAACAGCCGGTCAAGTCTTGAGTCAATTGAACGTTAAAATTGCAAAAACTATCAGCGAACGCCTCGCCGGGAAAATTTTAAAAGACGACGGAAAAAAATAAATTCTAATGAAAAGCACACAATTTTTAGTCATCGGTGGCGGCGTAATTGGTTTGAATGTCGCTCGTGAACTCAAGCGGCGCTATCCTGATGAGCGTGTATTGCTTGCTGAAAAAGAGACACAGTGCGGAATGCACGCTAGCGGAAGAAATAGCGGAGTTCTTCACGCCGGATTCTATTATTCGGCGGACAGTCTCAAAGCTAAATTCACCCGAGACGGCAATCAACGTTTAACGGAATACTGCAAAGAAAAGAAATTAAAACTCAATGCCTGCGGCAAACTGGTCGTAGCAAAAGACGAAAGCGAATTGGCTTGGCTCGACGAGCTTTTGCAACGTGCTGAGGCCAATGGCGTCGAATTAAAGTCCATCACTGAGCAAGAAGCTCGCGAAATAGAGCCACGCGTTAAGACCTTTCAAAGAGCCTTATTTTCTCCAACAACTTCCTCGGTAGACCCCGGCGAAGTCATGGCGACCATGAAGCAGGATGCCCTGGATGAAGGAGTGGAAATTGAAACAGGGGCCGCATATTTAGGACGAGATTCACACACCATCCGCACAACTGCGGGGCCAATCGAGGCAAAATATCTCGTCAATTGCGCCGGGTTATATGCTGATCGTATCGGGCGTGACTTTGGTTTCTCTGAACATTATCGAATTTTGCCCTTCAAAGGATTGTACCTTTACTCTAACGAACCTGCGGGTTCTCTACGAACCAATATTTATCCAGTGCCTGATTTGCGCAATCCTTTTCTTGGAGTTCATTTCACAGTCACCGCAGAGGGAAAAGTAAAAATTGGCCCCACAGCCATCCCCGCATTCTGGCGGGAACAATACGAAGGATTTGATAGATTTCAACCTGATGAGTTGATCGAAATTCTGTTTCGTCAAATGGGCCTGTTCTTTTTTTCAAATTTCGATTTCAAATCTCTCGCCATTGACGAGATCAAAAAATACTGGCGACGACACTTGGTTTCCCTATCCGGAGCTTTATTGGAAAAGGTTCGCCCTTCGCAGTACAAACAATGGGGAAAGCCTGGAATACGCGCTCAACTCCTGGATTTGCGGACTCGCAAACTGGAAATGGACTTTGTTTTAGAAGGCGATCAACATTCCATGCATGTACTGAACGCCGTTTCACCTGCGTTCACTTGCTCCCTGCCCTTTGCCGAATACGTTTGTGATCGTATCGAGGAGCAGGGGAAATGATCCCCAAATTATCTATTCTTCTACCTACCCGAGGCCGCCCTGACCAAGCCCAACGACTCTTTGATAGCATCGTCGAACATTCTGAAAATCTGGATCGTATAGAAATTATTTTGCGTCTGGATGAAGACGACACCGATAGCCACGCGCTAGAACCAAGTGCTATTTCTTTTAAAAAAATCATCGGTCCCCGGGCGAGCATGGGATCTCTTAATACCGAATGCTACAACCAGTCCAGCGGCGATATCATAATTTTATTGAACGATGATATGGCGGTACGCACACCCAACTGGGATCGAAAGATAAGAGAGACGCACGAACGTTTTCCTGATGCCGTCTATCTGGCATACGCCAACGATATGATCGCGGGTGAGCTCCTCTGCCACATTCCCATTCTATCCCGGCAAACCTGCGAAACTTTAGAGCGACCGTTCCCGCATGAGTATCAAGGCGGTTTCATTGACTATCATTTATTCGACATTTTCAAACGATTGCGCCATCAGGGTGAAGACCGTGTGATTTATTTAAAGTCGGTCGAGATCGAGCACATGCATTTCAGAGTGGGGAAATCATCTTACGACGCAACCTACTCCGCGCGTGGCCAAATGGATGTCGGTGATGAAGCATTTACAGGACTGAGAAAGTACCGACAAGCTGCAAGCAAACGATTGTTTGCTGTTATTAAAACAAGCCCTCTGCCTCCCTTGCCAACGCCTCGACGGTTCGACTCTCCACCGCATGGAATCGTTCATGCCATGCTTCGTTATGCGGGGATATTCCTACTCGATGCGGGACTGCCTCTAAAGTGGCGGGCAAATCTATTTCGACTGTTCAATGAACGTTACTTGCGCAATCGATTCGGGTGGTACCCAGAGATTCCAAACGAAACACATTGAGAAGAATTTTTTAATCCCCTCTACTCATTTCCCTGAATCTCGGACTTATTTATTAATTTTTCAAAAATAATTCCCGAACTTTTCACGTATAATCTAAACTATTATCAAAAAACCTCACACTAAGGAGAATTGGTTTCTATGGCGTCTAAAAACTCTTCATTCGATATCGTTTCTGTCATTGATTTGTCTGAGGTCCAAAATGCGGTCAATCAATCCATGATGGAGATAGGACAACGTTTTGATTTCAAGGGAAGCTCTAGCGACATCAAACTCGACCAAAAGGATGAAGAGCTCACACTTCTATCCGACGACGAAGTCAAATTAAAATCCGTCATTGATATTCTGCACAGTAAGTTGATCAAACGAAAAGTATCTATCAAAGCTCTCGACTACGGGACCGTCGAATCAGCATCTGGCAACAAGGTCCGCCAAATCGTTAAACTCCAACAAGGGATCCCTCAGGAGAAGGGGCGCGAAATTGTCAAATTCATTAAGGGTTTGGGGATCAAAAAAGTTCAGGCTCAAATCATGGACGACCAATTGCGTGTCACAGGTAAAGACCGGGACGACTTGCAAAGCGTGATTGCAGGCCTCAAGGAAAAAGATTTTGACATCGACATGAGCTTCACAAACTATAGATGACGTATTCTCCACCAACAAAACTATTTCAAGACGGCCTCATGCCTGGAACTATTTTTGGAATATTTTTATTTTTGTTCTTTGCACTCAGTGGCACCTCTTGTGCTTCTTTATCTGCACCGGAGCGTTTGCTGGTACCTTTGACCGGCTCTGAAAAAATCACCCCCCCGGTAGTTCGCTCACGGCGGGTTGATATTACGTGGTCGGCTTTGCCCGAAAGTAATAATCCGCTTGAAAAGGATGGCGAGCATTTATTTCTTTTGAATTTATTTGACGATGTCGAACTGACTTGCAGGGTCGAAAGAATTGACCGACATAAAGGCGGCGGCATTTCCTTGGTGGTTAGTATTCAGGGGTATCCATCCACTTCCAGCGCTACCCTTTCCTTCAAGGATAATGTTTTGATCGCCGCAATTTTTCTTCCTGAATCTCAATACCGCGTTCGTTATTCAGGGTCAGGTTTTCATATTGTTGATGAAATCGATCCCTTAAAATTTCCCAAGGAATCAAATCCTGTTATAAGCCCATAAGACTCTTACGATAGATGATTTTTTCCTTTAACCAAATCATATCTCGAATGACTGTGGTAACAGTAGTCTTCCTCATCCTCACAGCTGTTCTGCCAGGGACGGAAAAGGCTTTGGCAGGGTCGAATATGTTCGTTGAAACCTCAGTGTCTGCCGATGCCTCTGCCACGGGTACAGAAGTCGTACGCGCTCGCCTCGTCGCTCTGAATTGGGGACTCATAATATCTGCGGACGGTACGATGTCTAGCGATGTCAACCTCAACCTTTTCGACGATACTTCTTTGCCCTGCGCTTTGGATGCCTTTTATAAGAATCCTTCTGGGAGCATGACGATTAAGGGTCATGTCCCGGGCGACTCCTTCAGCAGGATCACCATGATCGCTAAAGACTCGATCCTGGCGGGGCAAATCGAAACCCAAAATGGTGTCTACAGAATCCGATACAGCAAGGACGGAGCGCATTGGATTGAGCAAGTGAGTGCCAACGGTTTTCCACCAGCAGGCGAACCCATAAGCAGTGTCTCGGGTACAGTAAGTTCCGATAGTTCCCTCACCACAGCACAGGACGATGGGACGCAAATAGATATCCTCGTAGCCTACACCGCAACAGCGAGAGCCGCCGCTGGGGGAACCACTGCAATAGAAAACGAAATCGATCTCGCCGAGTCATTGGCAAATACCACATTTTCCAATAGTGGTGTCGTCCCTCGCGTTCGCATTGTTTCAAAAAGTGAAGTCACATTCAGCGAAAGTAGCTTTAGTTTTTCAGGCGCTCTCAATGACGCTAAAGACGGAAATATCACGAACCTTCATACCTTGCGTGATCAATTCGGTGCCGATCAGGTAACCTTATTGGTCGAAGGTGACAATAGCCTGTGTGGCATTGCTTTTTTACAATCCAGCGTGACTTCCACATTTGCCCCAAATGCTTACTCTGTCGTGCAACGCAACTGCATCAGCAATCAAACCTTTACTCATGAGTTGGCCCACAATATGGGTGCGCGACACGAACGTGAAAATGACAATGTCGATGGATCTCCTTTTACTTTCAATCACGGCTATGCCGATTCGACAAATAATTTTCGTACCGTCATGTCAACACAAACGGGATGCTCCACTTGCCCACGGGTTCAATTCATGTCCAATCCCGATGTAACCGTAAACGGTGCCCCTGCGGGAATTGCAGAGGGACAAACTCTGGCGGCGGACAACCGCAAAACATTGAATGAAACAGCGTCAACCGTCGCTAATTTTCGTACTGCTGTTATTTCAGATGATTTTATAAATGATTTTGATGCGGCAAGCATCGTTGTATCACCCTACTGGCAAGCTGGCCCGGGAGGTTATACGTTTCTCGCGGTGTCACATGCATCGCTGGCAACAATGAGTTCGCAAATTGGGGTGGTCGTCCATGCGATTAAAAGCAACGGGGATTCCTACGGGGCGGCGATCGATTTCACCCTCTCTGCAGGAAGAACCCAGAGAGTTTTTATCACTTCAGCCGATCAAACTTTTACTTTAAGTTCCTCCGACGCCAGTTTCCTTACGGGCAGTGGTTCAGGAGGCGGTCAAGTGGTCATCCAACCCAAAGCCAGTTCCCCAAAAACAATTTTGGGCACGGCAAATGCTAACGGGCGCGGACTTCCTGATGTGACCTTGCTGAATTATTGGGGAGCCATCGTGCTCGTTCAATCCAACAATACCAATGGATTTGCAATGGAGTTCATTGGCGATCTACACGATAGTGGAACGGGAATCGATTGATTCGAGAATTGTGATTCAATAGAGGGAATTCAAATCCTACCTGCTATAAATTCACACTGGAGAGGTTTTTCAGTTGCTCCGGGCTTTCACCTTCAGCAAGAGTCACCATCCCAAAAGAGATGATCATCTTCAAGCCATCCTCCACCGACATATCGAGTATTTGTAAATCCTCAAGAGGTAGAACCAATAAATAGCCTGTAGTAGGATTGGGTGACGTCGGTACAAAAACATTCACCATACCATCTCCTGCGGCTTGCTTGATTTCCCCACGCGCAGTACAACAAACAACACCCAAGGTTTTTAATGGCTCGCGAGGATAGGTCAACAAAGCCATTTTTTGAAAAGAAGGGGTCTCGGTTTGAGAAATCGTTTGAATCACTTTTTTGATACTCGTGTAAATCGCCCGCACGAAGGGTATTTTATTCAGGAGATCTTCCCCTATGGCAACAAACTTCAGCCCAATAAAATTGGCACCCAACAAACCAACCAGCATGATGAATAGAAAAATGAATATCAAGCCCACCCCAGGAATGGAGTGCGATTCTAAAAACTCCATCTGCACATCCCCCAAAACCTTATGCATGATAGGGTTCATAGAGCTGTCCACACTTTTGACGACAAATTTCAACGCCATGTAAGTCAACCCGGCCGGAAGGGTTACGAGCAGACCGGCAATCATATTCTTTTTTATCGCACTTTTGATTCGTTTCATTGAGCTATCCTCCTTTTTTGAAAACATCGCTTTCCAAAAAAGGAATTTTGAGGAAAAAGGCTATCGCTTCTATACATTATACGCATGCACAAGAACTCTTGGGAACTACAAATTTGTAGGTTTGGAGACGATTTATTGAAAGGTGTACTACTTGGTACTTCGATATTGAATCGCTATTTGAGCGATTCCAAGTGAAGTTTGACCTGTTGGGCCAGGGAGGGATGATCGTTTTCGCCCACCTCAATAAAGCGCCAGTAATAGTGCTTGGCAGGCTCAAAATTGCGTTCTGTTTCATAAAGGACAGCAAGGTTATAGTTGGTCCCAGGATGATCGGGGTTGATTTTCAAAGCTTGGTTAAGCACCTCACGCGCCTTCCCAAACTCGGACTGGGCTTTGTATGAAGTCGCAAGGTTATTCATCGCGCCCATATTTTTTGGGTCGATCTCAATCGCCTTCTTATAATTCCGAACTGCGCCAGCATAATTCATTTTCAGGAAATATACCACACCGAGATTGTTGTAAACCTTGCCATACCCTGGGTCCAGGTAAACCGCTTGCAAAAACTCATTGATGGCTAAATCGTATTGCCCTAATTCCTTAAACATAACCCCCATATTGTTATAGATATTAGGGTTATCAGGGTTCATCTCGGAAGCTTTTCTGTAATTTTCCAGAGCCTTTTCCCATTCCTTGGACTGCTGATAAAAAATAGCCCGGTTGAAATAAAAACTACTGTTCTTGAAAATACTGGGGACAACATCGCCTTGACCTTGCTCTGCCTTTTCGGAACGAAGCGGAGAATTTTCCGGTTCGGAAAACCTTGATCCCCGATCGGCACCTTCTCTACTGGCAGGAACATTAGCTCCCATGCTAAGAGAACCTGACGACTTTGGAGGATTTTGAAACCTGCTTTCTGGGGCAGAATCAGCACTCGCTTTCTCCAACCAAGCGTCCGAACCATTATTGTTAAAAATGGTTTTTCTTGTGCCTGATGAATTCGGAATTGATTCGAACGTCCCCTTTCTTTCTGAGGACAAGCTCACATCCGACTGGAATAAGCTCTTCGGTGGAGCAATTTTTTTAACTTTGGGTTTTTCAACAATTCTCTTCGCCACCGTTCGCGGTAGTTGTCTCTCCCTGTTTGTTGTTTCCAGTGGTACCACCTTGGCAACCTGGATATCTTCAGTCGATGCCGGAGCCTCCATTGAGTTCGAAGCGACAACCGCCGGTGTTTTTACAGGAGCGGGAGCAGGTGGAGCTACAGGAGGCGCAGATCGCGCGGGTTCTACTCTAGGTGCCGGAGGAGGAGCAACGGGTTGTGCCTTGGGAGCGGGAGGCGGCGTTGGGGGCCGAACAGGCGCATTGGGTTGCCTGATTACCTTTGACAAGCGAACTTTGGGGGCCTTACTTTTCAGACCCAATGTCTCCCAGATCGACCACTCGCCAACTTTTGATCCTTGGGAATCAAACACGCCACCAGATATCATACCGGCCAATATGAGCCCGGGCAAGCCAATCAAAAGGAATGCTCGCTTGAGTTCTGCCTTTTTATCAGATCCACCTTTATCCTCTTCAGAATCAGAGATAAGGTTGAACTCTAGCCCAGATTTCTTTCCAGGAGATTTCTCTTCCAAGGCTTTCTTTAAACTGTCAGCTATTAAACTCAAATTTTGGCTCTAAATAGAATCAATTCAAAAAACCCCTCCAAGGGCTCTCAAAATGATTGAGGCGTTTCAGAAATTTCTGACTTTGATCTAAAATTAAAATATTCGGCAAGTGTTCTGAGTGAAACCTTATCTCTATGCTCGCAGATAAATCACGGGTCTCACAAATGAATCTATTGCTCAACCACAGTAAGATTATCCCTTATCTTCGATTGAAAGCAAAACAGGCGTACGGCCTGAATATTTCAAAGCTTGTACATGGATATTGGCTGATTTCTCATCTGCATAAGGACCAATGTATACATTATGCACTACTCCTGTATCAGACGTATTTAAATAAATCTGGAACCCTAATTCCTTCAAGGCTTCAACTTCCAACTGTGCTTCAGCGGCCGAACTGAATTCGCCCAAGTGGATACGATATCCTACTTGAGACAAAACCTCTTGGTCCTGAAGTTCTTCAGCACCCGCAGTGATTTCTGCATTGCCAGCAAGCACTGGTTCTTTGAAAGAGCTCCCTTTGTTATTTTGAAGATTGACTGAATTTGCAAGATTTTTTCTACTTTCAAGAGATACCGGTAATGCGTGGGTATGAATCGGTTTAAATGCCTCCGGCTCTAAAAAATTTGCATTCAGAAATTCATAGCCAAGCCAAGCTAACATGAGTGCCAATACAGGCGACATAAAGGAAAGTTTACTCCACACTGATTTTCCCGATTGAATACGACTTTCAGGTGAGTCTTGTAATCCAAGACTCTCTATTCCTTTGCGTGCATGCTCCCCTTCAAGGTAATCGGTTTGACCATTATAACCTGCCAGCAGTGTCCTATCGCAGGCTAGATTGATCAACCGGGGATAGCCTTTAGAAAACTGGTAAATGCGCTGTATCGCCGCCGATGAGAATGCGACCTTGGAACCCACGCCCGCCACTTTCAAGCGATGGTTGACGTATTTACGCGTTTCTTCATGTGATAAAGGGGTGACTTCATAACGAATGGAAATTCTCTGATTCAACTGCTTTAACTCTGGGAGTCTCAGTTTATGGTACAGCTCCAGTTGCCCCACGAAAATAATCTGGAGCAATTTGTCCTTTTCAGTTTCCAGATTGGACAAAATTCGCAATTGTTCCAAAACATCCAAGGGAAGATTCTGAGCCTCGTCGATGATTAAAACCGTCGCCCCACCTTTTTTATGCTGAGCAATCAGAAAATGATTCAGTACGTCTATCAATTCTTTCTTCGATGCCGT
>JAJDBG010000146.1 GCA_029261475.1 Nitrospinaceae bacterium | reverse complement strand
CAGCTGTGCATTGTTGTGCAGGGTTGGGCGAATAATGCAACGGACGCCCAGCGACTTCTTTAGTTAATACAATTACTTACAGTTCATTGATCTAACTTCGAACCAGGTGGTCGGGAGTTCGAATCTCTCCGGGCGCGCCATAAACCAAAAGGTCCCATTAGGGGCCTTTTTGTTTATGGGGTGTCTGGATGAAGATGAGGACTGCTGTTCGATAAAACGCGTCAGCGTTTTAGACGCCGCAGGCGCCCGCAGGGTCGAAACAGCCTTGAGGCTGTTTTGATCAATCTCTCCGGGCGCGCCAATTAAATCAAGAAAGCCAATCACTTATCGGTGGTTGGCTTTTTTGCTCTTGTCCCGACGCGGTAATATACGTGATGGCCGGTAATAAATAGTCTCAAAATGTTCGACACCGAATCAGCAATTGATCTTGTTCGCCTCATGCAATGCTCCAAGAAACGAGAGCAACAGAAGGAGGCTCGGACGTTAGTTGTGAGGTCTGAAGGGTACTGTCAAGTTGACTTTTTTTGCGCTAGAAAGTGGGTATTCGGTGCGATGGAAGAGTCAAAGCGAAGTCGGAAGTGGGCGTTGCCGTCGATTCTTGGGGCAGGATGCGCGATTTTGGGTAGTGTCAGCCCATGCTTGCGACTTAACTTGTCAACACCTTTCGGACACTTTATGGTCGTTGAGCCAGCGTCCTCGGCACACACAACGTGCCTTTGCGTCTTGGAATTGTGCGGCGGCCACATAAGTCTTGCATACACGGAAGAAAGCACGAGCCGAGAAGTCAATTTGTCAGCACGTTAGCCTGGCACAATGAATACCGTGGGTAATATGATGATGCCGTGAAGAACCGCCGACGAAACTACAGAACCTGTTTTTTCACGGATGAAACCGAGTGCTAATCCGAGTGCTCCAGTCCAAAGTGCCCATGGCCAGGGAGTGCCATCCATTACCGTAACGGGGTGAAACAGGCCAAAGATAACTGCAGTGAGTATCAAGCCATACCCAAAATCTACACCTTTAAGTCGAAATGATTTTCCAAAATAGCCATTGAGCCGTGATTGAATGTAACCTCGGAAAAAGAACTCTTCCAAAAACCCGACAAATAAAAGCACCCTTATGACCCGTGCTAGCGGTGGTGCGAACGGACTTACGAGCAAACAAATAAGCAGGCCAGCGAGAAGTAGCGCAATACAAACGCTTAAATCCTTATTGTTTTCTGGTGCAGGGCCTGTGTCTGCAATGCCTTTGCTCCTGGCGACATAAAACCATCCTGCAACTAAAAACCCTGCGGTTAGAATCAAAGCGCCTAACCATTCTTCTTGTTCGCTTCCGACTAACCCTACGATGGGAAACAGAACGGTGGCTGGAAGTATATATGCTGCCGCTTTGCCTCCGATGCGAAAATCACGCTTCCAGTTATTGAAGTTGCAGATAGTGGAGAAAGCATTTGCTTTTACACTAAGCGTCGCTAACACCGGTAGGACAAAGAGCAATAAAGTGCTGGTTAAGAGTGCCGCGCCGAAGATGGGAACCTGCCAGTCACTAAAGCCAGAACTGCGGAGAAAATTTCTAAGCAATATCCAAAAACTCAGAACCAGGGCAACTTCAGCAAAAACCCACACACCATTCTTTTTTATCATTCTAGAACCGCCTTCATTTCAATCAATGCTTCCCTCTCTGCCTGGTACACTTTTTTGTAGAAATCAAGAACAATCCGAGCTGTAGAGCTTTCATCTTTTTGATCCCTTTCGGTTTCGACGTATTCAATTGCAAGCCCAATTCCTGTGATACTTTTTTCCAGTTCTGCCAGCGCTATTTCTCTTGGTAATCCTCGAGCAAACACCAGCCCGGCAATTCGATCAGAATAGACTGATTCGCGGGAGGAGAGTGCTTCACTCACAAGCTCGACCAATTTATTGTTTCCTGCCTTGGTCAAACTAAAAACAGCCTTGCCAGGGCCGCGCTCTGCAGCTTCCTTTTTCTCTGTCACTTCTCCGGTTTTAAGTAGATCTCTTAGCGCCTTGTAGATGGTCGATTTTCCGATGCGTGCCCAAAACCGCATCTTCGAAAGATCAATAAAGCGCTCCATCTCAAAACCGTAGCAATATCCCTGGGCGATCAAACCCAACACGATCATTTTCGGCTGCTGCATAAATACCTTTGTGTAAATAAGTCCGTTATAGATTAGTCGATTATAGACTTAAATGTAGAAATAGAGCTAATAGAAATTAGTTGAGCTAAAAAGGGGGGTACTGACAAGTTAACTAGTAGCAGTGGGCCGACGCTACCTAATGCCGCTCGTTTCGCCCCATATCTCGACGGTAGCAACCACTGTGAAATCCGAATAGATGCGTGAAAATGCGTGATGACCGAAGGTCCATCAATGTATAAACGCCACCGATTCGCGCCGGAGATAATTCAACACGTCGTCTGGCAGTATCATCGCTTTAATCTGAGCAGCCGCGACATCGAGCCTTTGCGTCTTGGAAATGTGGTACAGCCATACGACCAATGCTTTTGTGCAGAATCGTGTTACTCGTGAAGTTAACTTGTCAGTACCGGGCAATGACCCCGATTTGCCGATGGAGGCGGACTAAACGCATTCGGCTCGTCTCGTAGATGGCTCACTTCGTCGCAAAGCAAGGAACTCTTGTCGTGATGTAAAGACAAACCCTCGACAAATCAGGCTGCTTCGGCCTGCGTTACAGAGGGGAAGTAAATGAAGATTCGTACCAACCTGGCCCTGTTGGGCCTGTTCGCTATGGGTA
>JAJDBG010000145.1 GCA_029261475.1 Nitrospinaceae bacterium | reverse complement strand
GGTTACAAAAGGACTCCCAGTGCACACCGCAATGGGCAAGATTTTGTTTCTTTTGCCCGCCCAAAATTTTTGAGCTGTTTTGGAATTAAATCCATGAGAGCAAAGCTAATAAAAAATCGCCTGAAATAGTCGTAAATCCTTTTAAAATCAGGGGGCTTTCTTTATGCCTTTACTGGAAATATGGTTGACGACCTGATTTTTTGTGATAGTATTTCATTTGTAATGGCTCTAGGTTGGCTGTATTTTTAAATCCGGGAAATAATGGTTGCTTGCTTGTGTCGATAAAGGAATATTTTGCTGAAGGCAAAAGGGTTGTTGACGAAGCAATCGCTGAGTTGTTGCCAGGAGATAAAGAGTTTCCCGAGAGCATTCACCGTTCAATGCGTTACAGTGCCCTTGCGGGCGGAAAACGTTTGCGGCCAATTCTGTTAATGGCGGCGGCTGAGGCCGTCGGAGGAGATCGACAGAAAGTCCTACCTTTTGCGGTTGCCGCCGAGTTGATCCATGCTTACACTCTGATCCACGACGATCTTCCGGCTCTGGACGACGACGATTTGCGCAGAGGGAAGCCGACGAATCACAAAGTTTTTGGGGAAGCGATTGCCATTTTGGCAGGGGATGCTTTGTTGACCAAGGCATTTCATCTAATGACTCATTCTGGGTTAATGAACTCAATTCCCGCTGATGTTGTTTTGCGGGCCACTAACGAGATGGCGCATGCGGTTGGTTCAGCGGGCACCATAGGTGGGCAGGTCGTTGACATTGAGTCTGAAGGAAAAACCATTGATCCCGAAACGCTGGAATATATCCATGTATACAAAACGGGATTTTTAATACGAATTTGTGTGAGAAGTGGCGCGATGCTTGGTGGAGCCGAACCCGAATCTGTGGCGGCTCTTTCTCGATACGGAGCGCATATTGGTTTGGCGTTTCAAATTGTCGACGACATCTTGGATATTGTCGCTGATGAAAAAGAGTTAGGAAAGGACGTTGGGAGCGACCTTGAAAGAGGGAAGGCAACTTATCCGGCATTGTATGGCTTGGAAGAGTCCCGGAAAAAAGCCCAACGTTTGGTAGACGAAAGTATTTCTTGTTTGGAAAATTTCGATGAACGAGCAGATCCTTTAAGGGATATTGCTCAATTTTTTGTACAAAGAACTTATTGATTGGGTATCCCGTGAATAAGCTTTTCGATAAAATAAATAATCCCGAAGACCTTAAAAAAGTCAGTCGGGAAGATCTCCCTATAGTAGCCGGAGAAATTCGAGCTATGTTGCTCAATTCTATATCCCAGACTGGCGGACATCTTTCCTCCAATCTCGGTGTTGTAGAGTTGACCTTGGCCTTGCATTACGTGTTCAACAGCCCAGTGGATAAAATTGTCTGGGATGTGGGGCATCAATCATACGTCCACAAGCTATTGACAGAGAGAAAAGATCGTTTTCATACTCTGCGTCAGTATCAGGGTTTATGTGGTTTTACCAATAGGGCCGAAAGTGAGCACGATCATTGGAATTGTGGTCATGGTGGAACATCAATCACTGCGGCGAGTGCTTTTGCTCAAGCGCGTGATTTGAACAAGCAGGATCATTCTGTCATTGCGGTCATTGGCGATGGTTCCATGACATCCGGGATGGCGTTTGAAGGCTTGAACTACACGGGACACGCGAAAAATGACATGATCGTTATTCTTAATGATAATGAGATGTCGATTTCGGAAAATGTAGGTGGTATGTCTGCGCATTTGAGCCAAATCATGACCGGACAGGTCATGACAAAAATCAAACGTGAAGTCGATGAACTCCTACTTGCGATTCCTGCCATTGGTAAAGATATCTCCCGTTATGCGCACCGTTTGGACGAAGCTATCAAAGGCGTGTTCATTCCCGGTCGTCTGTTTGAAGATTTGGGTTTTCGCTATATTGGCCCCGTTGACGGACACAATACAGAGCATTTGCTGGACTGCTTCAACAGCATCAAGGACTTGAAAGGTCCCACCCTGGTTCACGTCATCACTCGCAAGGGTAAGGGCTATGATGCGGCTGAAGAAAAATCCGATATCTGGCATGGTGCGAAGCCATTCAATGTTGAAACCGGAAAATTTCTTGCGACAAAAAAATCGCATCCCGCTTACACCGCCGTTTTCGCCGATGCTCTGATTGAGCTTGCGAGAGAAGACGAAAAGGTCATTGGTATCACAGCGGCTATGCCTGATGGCACAGGGATCAGTGCATTTGGAAAAGTTTTTCCAGAGCGTACTTTTGATGTGGGGATGGCAGAGCAGCAAGCCGTATCTTTTGCGGGTGCCTTATCGATTGAAGGCTTCCGACCCGTTGCCGCCATTTACTCTACTTTTTTACAAAGGGCCTACGATCAGGTTGTGCACGACGTTTGTCTGATGGATCTGCCTGTGACCTTTGCCCTGGACCGAGCTGGTATTGTTGGCGAGGACGGTGCAACGCATCAGGGGCTTTACGATATTGCCTATCTCAGAACCTTGCCAAACATGGTCATCATGGGGCCAAAAGATGAAAACGAACTGCGGCATATGCTGAAGACGGCGGTTTATCATTCTGGACCCGCCGCCATACGTTATCCCCGTGGTTCCGGATTGGGCGTGAAGATGGACAAGGAAATGAAGGCTCTTGAGATTGGAAAGGGCGAAGTATTGCGTGAAGGAACGGATCTTGCCATTTTTGCTTTTGGGCATATGGTTGCTCCGGCTCTGGAAACCGCTGATCTTTTGGCAAAAAAGAATATTTCCGCCGCTGTCATCAACGCGCGATTTGCGAAACCAGTGGACAAGGAACTCATTTTCAAATACGCAGTTTCGACTGGGCGACTGGCAACCATCGAAGAGCATGCTGTTATGGGTGGCTTTGGTTCTGCCGTTCTGGAAGCATTGCACGGAACCGATGCGGGTGGTAAGACCGAGGTCAAATGTATTGGCGTGGAAGATGCCGTCATCGAACATGGAGCCCCATCGATTATTCGCAAAAATCTAAAACTGGACCCAGAGAGCATGTGCAATACACTTGCTGAATTCGTCGGTGTGTTGGAGCCAGGGCAAAACTCGAAAGAAAATTTCAGTGGGAACGGAAAAGGAACCGCAAGTGACAATGGTTCTAAAGAGTATCAACCCGCCTCAAAAGCCGCAAACTGATTTAGAGCTAATTCCTAATGAGCAGAACCTCCTTAATTAAACGAACCACAAAAGAAACTGAAATTCAGGTTCGTTTGGATCTGGATGGTTCTGGAAAGCATACGATTGATACAGGGATTCCCTTTTTTGATCATATGCTCGCGCAGATCGCACGCCATGGTTATTTTGATATGGAGATCAAGGCTGTGGGGGATTTGCACATTGATTTCCATCACACCGTAGAAGATGTTGGAATTGTGTTAGGGCAAGCCTTTGTTGAAGCATTGGGCGACAAAAAAGGCATTCGCCGTTTTGCGGACACACAAGTTCCTCTCAATGAAGCTTTAGCGCAATGCGTTGTTGATATAAGCGGGCGCAGTTTCTTCGTGTTCAATCTGGATTTACCCAAAACAAAAATCGGTGATTTTGATGTTGAGTTGGCGGCTGAATTTTTTCAAGCCTTTTCAGCCAATAGCGATGTCACACTGCATTTTAATTCCCCTTACTGGGAAAACCTGCACCATATCGTAGAAGCCCTTTTCAAAGCTTTTGGCAGAGCTTTGGACACAGCGGCTACTCCCGACCCTCGTTCAGACGAAGTTCCCTCGACCAAAGGCAAGCTTTAAGTGATAGCTGTCATTGATTATGGAATGGGCAATTTAAGGTCCGTTCAAAAGGCTTTAGAGACGGTTGGTGCGAAGGCCATTGTTACCAGCGATCCTCAAGAAATCCTTGGCGCCCGATCCGTAGTGTTGCCGGGTGTCGGTGCTTTTAAGGACTGCATGGAGCATCTCCGCGAGCGTGGTTTGTTGGAAGTGGTCCATCGATTTATTGAAACAGGAAAGCCTTTTCTCGGTATTTGCCTTGGATTGCAGTTGCTTTTCAGTCAGAGTGAAGAGTTTGGTGATGTTCTTGGCTTGGGAATCATTCCAGGGAAAACCGTTCGGTTCAATTTCGATGATCACAAGGGTGAAAAGTTAAAGATTCCTCATATGGGGTGGAACTCAGTTCACCAAAAAAAAGAGAGCCCTTTGTTCAAAGGCATTCCTGACGCTTCCTGGTTTTATTTTGTGCATTCATTTTATGTCGTACCGGAAGATCCAGGCACCGTATGCGCAACAGCTGATTATGGCTCTGAATTTGTTTGCGGTATTCAGCATGATAACGTACACGCATTTCAATTCCATCCAGAAAAGAGTCAAACGATGGGTTTGACACTCCTCAAAAATTTTTCTCTCCTGCAATAATTTCAAGATCCTCACAACTTGCAGTGAGAAGTCTTCAATTTTTAGAATCTGCATTTTTTCAGCCGTCCCCTTTTGCATCTCCGCAATTTTAAATCCATAGATATAAAATGACCCCTTCAAATTTTGGAACTGCCACTTGGCGTTGCGGGGTATTAATGGCTTGCACGACCTCATTGCTTTGGGGGATTCTGCCGATTTTACTGAAGTTGGGATTGAAAGAGTTTTCTGTAGAAACCGTTGCTTGGTTCCGGTTTGCTTTTGCTTTTATCGCGCTGGGCCTCTGGTTGTTGATGAGAGGAAAAACGAAAATAGGGGGGAGGTTACCCTGGGTTGCTGTTCTAGGTGGAGTGTTTTTAGCGGGGAATTATTTTTTTATGACTCAGGGAATTCATTTGAGTGGTCCTTCTAACGCCGCCGTATTGATTCAACTAGCCCCTTTATTACTCACCCTGGTGGGTGTGTTTGCGTTCGGGGAGACATTAACAAAGCGTCAGTTATTTGGGGTAGCAATCGCGGGCACTGGTTTTTTTCTATTTTATAAGGGAAATTTACAAAACTCCATAGAGACGAATACCTATAGCTGGGCAGTGTTTAATGTTGTTCTGGCCGCTGTTGCCTGGGTGGCTTTTATGATTTGTCAGAAAGTTTTGAGTCCACGATATTCGCCACAATCATTGAATTTTATTGTTTACGGTGTTGCTGGATTGATTCTGTTTCCATTTGTAGAGTGGACGCAATTCAGTCAATTGAACACGGAAAGTACCGTGTTATTGATTAGCCTTGGACTCAATACTGTTTTTGCTTATGGGGCTTTGGCAGAAGCTGTTCAGCGTATATCCCTTACCTTGATAAGTGTGATCACAGCACTCAATCCTTTGATCACCTTGCTGGGGATGAAATGGCTATCGGTATATTTTCCTGGACAGCTTGCACCGGGCGAACCTTCGGCGATAGGTTACTGGGGAGCTTTGTTGGCGGTTACGGGAGTTGTAGTTGTGGTTGTCCAAAAAAAACAGCGCAAGGCGGGCTGAAAGAAGCCATGGGAACGAGGGGTCTGAGTTTTCCACCCATGTGCCATCTAACTTGGCCATCCGTTGTTTGTCATCTAACGATGACTTTTAAGACGCTTGCAAGTCGGGTTGCTTTTGGCTTTCGATAAAAGTTTTCAATAGCCCGACGTTTTGAGTGTGCCCCGATTTATGTGCGTGGATGTGTCCGCGAATGGGTTTCCCAAGTAAATAGAAATCGCCGATGATATCTAGAATTTTATGACGGACAAATTCATCGGGATAACGCAGGTCGGTGTTCAAAACTTTTTTATCACCAAGTAGAATAAAGTTATCGAGTTTTCCACCGCAAGCGAAGCCCATTTTTGTGAGTTGCGCTACGTCTTCCATGAACCCGAAGGTGCGTGCCGGGGCGATCTCTTTCTTGAAATTTTCATGCCCGCTGAATTCAAAGCTATAATCCTGGACACCTATGGGTTCGGGGTAGTCCATATGGTAGCTGACAAAAAAGCCGTCGGCAGGTTCGATAGAAATGTAGGGGCCGCCGTCTTCTTTTGATCCAAAGGTATAGGTCTTGTCTATGACAATTTCTTCATAGAGAGCGTCCTGCTCTTCAAATTCACCATCTTCAATCAAAGAGCAGAAGTCTTTTGCAGAACCATCCATGACAGGGGCTTCATCGCCAATTTTTATCAAGAGGTTGGTGATCCGATACATATGCAAGCTGGCCATGATGTGTTCGATCGTAGCGACGGAGAAACGACCTTTTTGCAAGCAGGTCGAATAGTCTGTCGATTGCACATTTTGAAGATGAGCCGGAATGGTTTGACCGCTTGATATATCACCAAATATGATCCCGCTATTGGGTGGCAAGGGTTGCAAGATAAGGCCTGTTTTAATACCCGAGTGCAGTCCGCTTCCGCAAAGGACCATACTGCGCTTTAAGGTGCGTTGCAATAATTGACCCGCAGATTGGGATGGGGCAGGCAGGCGGATGCTGTGTTCGCGGAGTTTTTCGGCAAATTTTTTCTTTCCTGCGTTCAGTGATTTTCTTGTTTTTTCCGAATCCCAGCCATTGCTTCTCAGTTGATGAATGATGAACTGTTTTTCCCATTCCGGTTCATTGCTGCTTTGTTCGTTGGTGTCCTTAAATATTTTTTCATTCCAGCCTCGGGTTGATTGCCTTATTTCCAGCGGCAGGTCTTGCAATACGATCGTTTCGCGAGAGGTAGAAGCGATGATGATTTTATCTAAAATAGAACGCAATTCTTTAACGTTGCCGGGCCAGCTGTAATTGCAGAGCGTTGCAAAGACGTTTTCATCAATTTCGGGAACACGAACTCCCATCTTTTGAGAATAAGCTCCTAAAAATTCCTTCACCATAGAAGGGATGTTACTTGCGTATTCTCGTAGCGGAGGAACTTGGACGGACGACTCCTTGAAGCGGTCGAGCAGATGCGCGTTAAAAAGCCCTTTGTCAACGTGCTTTGCCAAGTCTTTGGAAGATGCAGCATAAATCCGAGTGGGGACGATCACTGAGTCCGGCGAGGCCAGTCTTTTCTGAATACTCTCTGCCAATGCGTCGATATTTGAAAGGAAAACAACTTTTTCGGCAGAGTTTTCATTTTCGTTAGAAGCCGCCGTTTCGTCTTCATGTGCAGAGCTAAATAAAATCGATTCGATGTTTGCCGTTGACCGAATGTTGCAATTCAGTTTGATAAAAGGCAAGCCACTATTTTTGCTTTGTTGGTGAACGATTTGAGCGATGAATTCTTTTCCGGTGCCGGGTTCGCCAAGGACGAGAACGGGTGCAGAGCTCTCTGCCAGTTGTTTTGCCCGGTGTCGTATTTCGACCATCGCATCAAATCCCAAGGGCAGACTGGTCTTCCCAAAAAGATCACCTGCAACGGTGGATTGCTTTTTTTGATGCAGAGCCGATTTCACCGACTGGGTGATGTGCTCTAGAGAAAACGGTTTTTCAATGAAATCAAATGCACCCAGTTTTGTAGCTTGTACTGCCGTGTCGATGGTGCCGTGTCCTGAAATGATCAAGACTTCGATTTCGGGATGAAAAGTTTTGACCGATTTCAGGACTTCGATGCCATCCATACCGGGAAGCCAAATATCGAGTATAAGAAGATCCGGTGGGTCGGATTGAATTTTTTCCAGCGCGTCGAGTCCGTCACCGGTAGAGTCAACTTCGTAGCCCTCATCTGATAAAATACTTCTGAGTGATGCTGCTATATTGGTTTCGTCTTCGACGATTAGAATGCGTTCTTTTTGCATAACAATTTCCAAGTATTATTAAGTCCTATTATTATAACAGGGCTTGGACCTTATGAAAATCCATGTAATAAATTTTCTGCCCAAGCCGTAAAAAGTTTTTCTCGTACTTGGTTTTTGGTAGATCGGTTCTTTCCGGCATAAAAGTTCCATCGGGAGCCGCATTTTTTAAAGTTGGTTCTGCCGAAAGGTATTCCATCATCTCCATAGCGTAAGGCTCGCAATCAGTGGCCAAACGAATCCTGCCCTCTTGGCGCAATTTGCCCGATAGCATTTTCAAAAAATCGGGTTTGATCAGGCGTCTTTTAATGTGTCGTTTCTTGGGCCAGGGATCGGGGAAATTGATATATATTTCCGATAGCTCTCCCTCTCCAAAAATTCGGGGAATCCTCTCTCTGGCATCACCGTAGGCGATTCGGGCATTTGTTAATTTCAAGTTGTTCAGGCGAGTAACTGTTTTTCGAATGCCTTTGTGATAAAAGTCCAGCCCCACAAAATTACTTTTAGTTTCGCTTGCGGCCATTTCGATCAGAAAATTTCCACCGCCAAAGCCAATTTCCAACTTGATAGGATGGTCCGATTTAAAAATTTCGGGCCAGTCGGGGCGTTCTTCAATGTCAAAAAACAGAGGACTGTTTTTTGCGATTTCATCAAAAGAAATCAGATTTTTGAAAGACATTATTCAGGAATTCCTAGGCATAATTATTTTTTCTTTGTACAGGCAAGCATTGATGTTTGGAATAAGTAATCTGCTCTACCTGATTAAATAAAGATCTTTTGCAGATTGAAAGTTTTCAACCTGCGTCTGGAAAATTTTTGGAATGGGTTCTTTGTCGAACGTTAGCCGTCACTCTGCATATCGTGAATGGTTATGACTTTTTGGACTTCATATTCTCTTTTACCGCTGGGAAGAGACATCATAACTTCATCGCCTTCTTGTTTGCCAATGAGTGACCGCCCAACGGGTGAGGCACCAGAGATTTTCCCTGCATCAGGATCGACCTCTTCTGGAAAAACCAAATGGTAAATTTTCTTTTCGCCGGTATCGATATCTTCAAGGTGCAGAATACTGCCCAGGCCTGAGCGATCGGTAGGGATTCTTTTCATATCGACAGACAGCACGTCGCTGATGCGCTTTTGTAGTTGCGAAACCCGGGATTCGAGAAAGGATTGTCGGTCCTTAGCGGCTTTGAATTCCGCATTTTCGCTCAAATCGCCGTGATCCATAGCGATTTTCAGGGCTTTAGGAATATCGGAATTTAATTCCTTGCGAGCTTCTTCAAGATCTTTTTCAAGTTTTTCAAGAACTGGAAATTTTTTCATAATTAAATATGCTCCGGTCTTCGGAAGACCCGGATGAGGTGAAATTTAATAACGCAGAAATTGCGCTAAAACTAGACTTGTATTGATAGGGTCAACATCTCCGAACTTGGGCGAAAGAACGTGGCAATGAGCTGCGTTCCTGTAGCCAATGCCCGAATAAATGAGATCGTTGACTTGTTAAATGTGCAATATAATAAAGTGCAGTAAAGCGGGTGTATTTCTATGGATATTCAAGTTTGAGGGAAAATTCAAAAAACTCCTATTAATTCTATGATTTATTTGCGATAGAGGTCAATAGGAAATGATACCTTTCATAAGGGAAAATAAACTTTATAGACTCGATTGGAAAAATAAAGAGAAAGAGGCAAGAGGTAAAAATTGACAGCATGATGAGATTGTGTTAGTTTCCCTTCTTTCGATTTCTTACGTTTATTTCAAGTGTGGGAAGGTAGCTCAGTCGGTAGAGCAGAGGACTGAAAATCCTCGTGTCGGGGGTTCGATTCCCTCCCTTCCCACCAGCTTGATCCAGCGTAACTCTGATCTCCCTACCTGGTGTATTTTTAGATCCTCCCATCCAGAATCTTTATTTCTTTGCATAAAGGGCTTTTGCTCTTACTTATCTTCCCCATATAACAGTTTTGTATGATTCCTGTGTGCCTATGCCAGATAGATTTGCT
>JAJDBG010000144.1 GCA_029261475.1 Nitrospinaceae bacterium | reverse complement strand
ATCATCTCAATGAAGAAGCCATTCGGCGCCTCATTAAAGACGCTGGCCGAATACCTCAACGCAGGAACATGCGCTACGAATATGTCAGCGGTCCTGTTGCTTAACCCAACACTCTTTTAATAAAATTGATAGTTTGTGCATTTCCCCAGACTGTCCGCCTGAATTAACTTGGAAACTATGATAGATAACAAGGGCCAGACTTTTAATATTTTTCCCTGGAACAAGAATTTTGAGACGGGGATACCATTGATCGATGAACAGCATAAAAAGTTGATTGACCTCTTGAATGAACTGGGGTCCCATCTGATTGCCAATGATAAAATTGAGTTGACTCGAATTTTTGAGGAGTTGGCAGCATATGCCGATTACCATTTCAAAACGGAAGAAAGCATTTGGGGGCCTTATTTTAAAGATGACGACTGGTTTATCGAACACCAGAAGACTCATGGTTCTTTCTTGCCCGAAGCGTTAAAAATAAAAGAAACAGATGGAAAGCCTTTTGAGCATGTTGTTGAAGACATCATTAAATTTTTGATCCACTGGCTTGCCTATCACATCCTGGACAGTGACAAACGGATGGCCATCGTTCTGCAACAAATCGATTCTGGCCAATCTTTGGAACAGGCGAAAAAAACTTCGAATAAGGAGATGAGTGATTCGGTTAAAATGTTAATCGACACGGTGTTGAGCATGTACGACAGTCTTTCAGCGCGCACATTGGATCTTATGAGGGAAATTGAAGATCGTAAGCAAGCAGAGGACGCGTTACGAAAAAGCACTGAAGAATTGAATGAACTTAAGGGAATTTTAGAGAAAAAGATTGAGATTGCTGAAGGGCAGTTGTTTACCTCTCAGAAGCTCGCCGCTATCGGCGAATTGTCAGCGGGTGTTTGTCATGAAGTTCTGAACCCATTAAATATAATCAGCATTCAAAATCAGATGTTGGGGAAACGTAATAAGGATAATGAGGCAATCCAATTATTTTCAGGGAAGGTTAACTTTGAAATAGAGCGAATCAAAAAGATTCTGGGATCGCTTTTGGAGTTTTCCCGGCAGGAAGAGCCTAAATTTGAGAAAGGATTCTTGAAAGTCGATATTGAAAAAATGCTGAGCCTTGTGGAAGAGGAGTACAAATTAGATAATATCCAAATAGAAAGGTGTTGGTGTTCTGAACCGGTTTCAATTTTATATGATCATGATAAAATGCGTCAGGTTTTTTTGAATCTCCTGCAAAATGCAAAATATGCGATGCCGAACGGTGGTATTGTAACTTTATCCTGTGAAAAAGTGCATGGTAGTGGAAAAGGTTTTCTTCGCTTCAAGTTCAGCGATAATGGACCCGGTATGAGCGAAGAAGTGGCTTCAAACATCTTTAATCCGTTTTTTACAACAAAGCCTCAAGGCGAGGGAACGGGGTTGGGGCTAGCGATAGTGCATGGAATTATTCAGGAGCACGGTGGGGAGATTTCAGTTGAAACTGCAGAAGGTAAAGGCACTACTTTTCTCATTGATCTGCCCATTGCTGATTGAGTGATAAATGGATTATAGTGGCTTTTTTTTAGGTCTTTTAAGAAAGTTTTAGAAGAATAGGTTTTTTCAGCATTATAATAAAAATAGTTCATTTATAGTTTTCTATCACTGCCATGCAATCAAATAGTCCTCCTAAATTATTGATCATAGATGACGAGAAAGAATACTGCTCTCTTCTAAAAGACTTTTTCTCAGAAGAAGGATTTTCTGTGGAAGTGGCTTATGAAGGAGTGGGTGGCTTATCCAAAGTTGAAGTGTTTCAGCCCGATGTGATTTTGCTAGACAAAAAAATGCCTTTGATGAGTGGTATTGAGTGTTTGAAAAAAATTAAAAATATCACTTCTTCACCTGTGATAATCGTTTCAGGATCACTTGATGAAACAGGAGAAGACGGGTGCATTAATTTGGGGGCTTATGGTTTTATCAGTAAACCTATCGATCTGGACGAAGTGTTGGAGGAGGTGAATTCTGCTCTCGAAAAGGAGTGAACCCGAAATTGCCCGTGATTATATTGGGGTCAAATCTTGATATTGTATATTATGTAGAAGTTGAGGCGGTTGACTGTGCCTTTTTAGAGGGTATTGCGAGGGTAGGCAATAGGGGAACAGCTGGCTAGCTCACTGCCTCAGATGGGTTTCGAGACATTTCGAATATGCCTTCTCGTCCGAAGCGGTCTAGGTAGAGAAGGAAATGTTCGCGGGATAAATATTTCCATATGTGGCGCGATTCAAAATTATTCTCGATCACAGTGTCGAAGTTTTGATAGACGTCCTGTATTTCGCCGCGGGTCATGCCTTCGTTGATTTCGTAATCGAAGACGATGGCCATATCTCTTTTTGGAGATTTGATGATTTTGTCTATTTTGAACTTTCCAGGATTGTGATAAATCGCAGAATCTTTTTCCAGTGAGAATATGGACTGGCCGACGGAATGGATGTGCCCTGCACCGGTTTCTCCATTTTTGATGGTGAAGTCGATGGTGTCTTCGGCTTCCTCCCGTGTTTCGGTGGGGAAGCCAAAAAATAGATAGAGGTGATTCCAGATACCCGCTTCGGAACTGTGCTTCAAGACTCGCCCCTCTGTTTTCTGGTCGCAACCTTTATCGATGATGGACAGGATGCGGTCGTTGGCACTTTCCAGCCCAAAGAAGAGCATTAAAAATCCCGCTTGAAACATTTCTTCAAACAACTCGGGGGTTTCGACTTCGCCCGATTCAAATTTAAGCATCCCCAAAGCACGCATATCGACCTTCTGCGAGAGGATGGCTTTCGACATACGACTGAACGCACTCGGCGAGATGGCCTCGTCGGAAAAAGTGAAGTAGCGCGTGTTGTAGCGTTTGCCTAAATAGTCGAGATCCTCCGCGACGCGGGTTTCGTTTTCTTTTCTGTAATGCGAGTCGTAGGTGAAGCTGTGTGTGCAGAAGGTACATTTCCCCCAATAGCAACCTCTGCTGGCCATGTAGGGCAAAACGGGGTAAGGCATCAGGTATTTGTCGAGTTGAAATCCATCGAAATTGGGTCGCTGGAGTTGCTCGTAAGGGAGGGCCTTGGCTTTTGGTGTGCGCATGATTTTCCCATCGCGCATATAAATCATATTGGGAGTTTCTTCAGGATCTTTTCCGCTTTCCAGTTGTTGAATGAGTTTTTCCAGCGGCAGTTCACCTTCAAACAAAAGAATGCTGTCGAAAAATTCTTCAAACAAAATCTGTTTGTCTTCCAGCAAGTCTTGATGCCTGGCAAAAATACTTCCACCGATTGTGATGTGTAAATCGGGATGGTCACGTTTCACCTGCCGCGCGAGTGTCAGCGCGGGAATCACCTGTCCTGCATGGATGATGGATATCCCCAGCAGTCCGTAATCTTGCAATGAAATTTTGGGCAATAGTTGATTTTCTAAAAGATGAACGAACGGGTTGCGCAGTCGGTCTTCTGTGGCGGAGAGAATGCCGCTCAAACTTTCTTCGGGGTTGCCTTGCATGAAGAAAGAGTCGAGATCCAGCCGACTGGGGTGATGTGCAAAGGAAACCAATTGCATTGCTATTTTCAGCGTCGTGTAGGCATCCTTATAGAGATCAAACTGAAAAAAAAGTTCTTCGTCTCTCAAAACATTTTTGGCAGACTCTACTTCAGATAGAACCGATTCCAGGTATTCTGGATCGCCCAATATTTGGCGATAGACCGAACGGACCTCGCGGTCCTCTTCAGAAATAGGAGGCGCGGTGAGTCGTCTTTGTATCTGCTCAATGCAATGAGTGAGGTAATCGCGGCTGAGGATGATATCGTAACTATCGATATTGAAGTCAAACTGATCGACTGAAAAGCCTTTTGTTTCCAGGTAAGCTTTCAAAGTAGGCAGAGCCAGGTAAGGTTGACTGGGATACCATTGCGGAGGAAATATCAGTGCCGTTTTCATACGCTTCAGTGAGAAGGTTTATTTTAGATGAATAGACGATTTAGGAAAATGGTATACCCGACTTCCCAGACTGTCAATCTGTAGTTGATCTTTTCGATACCGAAAGATCAATGATTGCCACTGCAAAAAGGGTGAAATTTACCATCTTTGGACTTATATATTGAAGCGACTTGCCCTGTCATCGAATAATTTGCATTAAACTGTCGCTGAAAATATGCTTTAATCCTTTCTGTTAAATTTCTCTATTAAAATAATATGCCATTGCTTGGTATGTCCTGAGGATTCAAATGTCGTTTGATGCTCAAAAGATGAATAAACTGCCCATCGAAGATCGTTTTTTTGATGTGAACGATCTCTGGTATTTCTGGAATGTATGGGTGTTGCGGTTGTTGTATCCCACTCGTATCACGGCGAATCAAGTGACGGGGATGTCGCTTGTGATGGGTTTGATTTCTGCCGTTTGTTTTCTTTGGGGAGGTGAGTCTTCGCATCTTTGGGCCGGATTCTTTTTGTATCTGAAAATTTTTCTGGACAATGTGGATGGCAATCTCGCCAGAGTGCGTGGAGAGGAATCTCGGCTCGGTCGTTTTTTTGATTCTCTGACGGATTTTTCGGTGTCTTTGATTGTTTATGCTTCAGCAGTGTTGCGTCTTGTGATGGATACGGGGGACTGGGGATGGATTTTTTTGGCTATCGGGGCGTTATTGTCCTCTTATCTACATTGCTCGTACTTTGTTTTTTATTTGGTCAAATACACCGAGCTTTGCGGGACTTATACAAAAAACAGGGCGGATGAGTCGGTGACTCAGAAGGATATTGAAGATGGAGAAGTGGATGAGGCATCGAGCTTTATCTTGAAATTGCAAAGAGTCCATTCCATCATCTATGGTTGGCAGGATCGGACGATTGCTTGCCTTGATCGTCATTTTCGTTCACGTTCGGCTTTGGCAGATGGAATTTGGTATCAGGACAAATGTTTTATGGCTTGGGTGAGTCCTCTATGTGCCTGCACGAATAATATGCTATTTGTGGTGTTTGCTCTGGTAGACCGTGTGGATATTTTCTTTGGTCTGGTTGTGGTCTTTGGCAATGCTTATTGGATGGGATTGATTGCCTGGAAAAATCTTAGATCAGCATGAGGAGGGGGATTGTGAATTTCAACCACCCCTTTGATTGGAAGCTGATAGATCACATATCGGTTGGAGATTCGTAGGGAATTCCATTGTCTTCTTGTAAAGCCATTGCCACGTTGTGGTTGTTTTCCAACAGGTCTTTCATTACAGCAAGCAGGGTCTGCGCCGATGCGAGCGAATCTTCTGCACTGTTCGTGTCGACCTTGCGGTTAGAAAGTTCTGCATAAAAATGGGTCAATGTAGAGGCCTGAGCTATCAGATTACCGAGATCGGGATATTCGATATTGCGGTCTTTGATTTTATCTGAGGCCCGTGCAAAATTAATCCAAATGTCTATGTCGGCGGGAGCGCGCCCTTGCAAGAGCAGTTCTTGTCGTATCTTTTCTTCTCCTCTTTCTTCGATGTCCCTTAGAATTCTTTGAGCGAGGTGTTCCATGGGCGCACCTTTAGCAGTTTGGCAGAGGCGACGTAATGCAAAGACCATCTTGTTTATCGAACTGTCCAACTGCATGCCCCGGTCAGAATATTTTCTTATGTCCGGATTTTTCTCGAACCAGCCCCACAATCCACCCCTGACTTGGGCCTCCGTGCGTATTTTATCGAGAGGGATCATTTGGTCAATGCAAGATGCTTTATCTGTAATGGGGGCGGAGCCATCGGTTCCCTTTTTCAAGCGTTGAGCCAATGTTGCGCTGGGTTCTATGTCTCCCGAAGTATCCTTTTTTTGAGCAAGGGCTTCCTTCTGTGTGGAGGCGACAGGTTTTTCCTTAACCCAAGTGACTTCGCGCTCAATCAGTTTGAGTGAAGTTTGGTCTTTTTCTTCTTCAACACATCCTGAAATAAGGATTGCGCACACCAGGTAGGAAGATACTGGGAGAAATATGTTTTTTGAAAAATTCATTTTAAATTTCAATGATTGCAGGTACTGACAACCATGCTGAATATGATTTTAGAATTGCGTTTCCACCCCTCATTTTTAAAATGAGGAGAAAGAAAACCCATTCACATTGAATGAGAATCGACTTATACACGCTCGTTTTGCTCTATATATACCTTAATTTTTAAAAATGTGCTGAGAAAATTTTCAGCTTCAGGCCGTGGAGCTTGCTTTTTATTGTGGGTTACATAAATAGGCGTGGGGGTGTTTTTTACTATTTTCAGAGAGTGAAAATTTTGAAATCCTTGGGAAATTTGTCTGGAAAATGATAAATAGTAGAAAAATTAATATTTGTAGATGTGGTTTTTTTGAATTGAGTTATATTTAGTCGTTTAAAGTAACTCGTGAGTTAGAAATCTTAATGATCGGTTTTTCAATTAAATTGAGAATCAGCACTCAACCTGAACCAATTAGCAGGTCATTATGGTTAGGAAGTGGTTATGAATAAAGAGGACATAATAAAGCTTCTCGTCAAGAAGGGAGATCCCCCTCCTTTTCCGGATATCATTAACCGGGTCGAAAGAGAGGTGAACAATCCAGATTCAGACATCTGGGTTATTTCTCAATTGATTGCGAGTGAGCCAATACTGGCTGGTAACTTGATCAAGATGGCGAACAGCGTCTTTTTTGGCGGTGGCCGGGAAAAAGCTCAGGATTTGAATTCTGCTATTTTACGGTTGGGAGCAAAAATGGCTCTGGATATGATTTATTCACTTGCCATGCCCGGTCTGTTTCCTGCTCCAAAAGCTTTCAGTCAGAAGAAATACTGGAAGCACTCCCTGGCGGTTGCCTGCATTGCGCGAAATATTGCGACACCCAATCCGGGAGGAGCCTCTCTGGACGTTTTGGATGAAGTGTATATGGCAGGTCTTTCCCATGACATAGGGATCATCATCTTTGATTATTTACTTCCCCGGGACTATGGCCGGTTTCTGAGGGCGAACAGAGGCTCTGAATTGCCTTTAGCTAAATTGGAAGAACAGTCATTTGGCGTTAGTCATCATCAACTCGGGGCCGCATTCATAAAAAAGTCATGGCCTATGTCAGATGAGCTGATCGCCGCTATACGAAATCAGGATCAACAGGATAATAATCAACCTATAACACCGAAAGATTTGACCTCTGTGATCGCATTTGCCCATAAAATTGCAGATCATTGTGGGATGGGTAGTGGTGTCGAAATGGGAGAGGTGGGAACGGTTGCTAAGGAGGAACTCACCGCTTGGCAAATGACAGAAGACGATCTGAAAGAATTAGAGGAAGAAATTCAAGAAAGTGTACAGGCTGTAGAAATAATGGTTGGCTAGGGCGGCAAATGCATAGAGAAGTCGCGCCTTCGATTTTTAAATCAACCATCCGCAGATCGTCGTTACCCCCCCCAATTTTTAAAGAATAATAGGTCTTGCTTGACCTGACTCCCTCACAAGCTTTAGTATGTTTTTTGAATCACCGTAAGTCTTTTTGCAAATTGAGCAGTCGTGTTTTGATCTGGAACTGAAACAAACTCGCGCTGATGCAAATTTGCAAAGAGTTTTCCTATTCCCTTTGATTGATTTTTTGGAGTTGTCCTCAATGTCTTATAAAGAATATTTGATGCAGGCCCCTTTGACTAAAGACAAAATAGCGAAGAAAAAGGAGTTGTTGAACACTCGTATTGCTCCCATCGATTTTGAAAAAATCACTAACGTCGCTGATCTTGTCGAAAATTTTCAGTCTACTTCTATACAAGGGCGAAACATTGGATTGGCCGCAGGGGTATTTGGAAAAATGCTGACGGATGAAGAACGTCCCACCATCATTCTTGGTCTGGCAGGCCCGTTGATTGCCGCAGGCTTAAGAAAAGTGATTTGCGATATGGTGAAAAACAATATGGTGGATGTCATCGTTTCTACCGGTGCTGTTATGTATCAGGATTATTACGCCGCACAAGGTGGCGGGCATTATTATGGCAGTGTCCATGCAGACGACACAAAGTTGAGAGAATTATTTATCAATCGTATATACGATACCTATGTGGATGAAGAACTATTTGCGGAACACGATTCTTTAGTGGGAAAATTTGCAGACACACTTCCACCGGGTTCCTATTCCAGCCGGGATTTTATTCACCGGTTGTCAGAAACGATCGACGACGATGAGTCGATATTGGTTGCTGCGCGAAAAAAAGGCGTCCCGATTTTTTGTCCAGCACTCAACGATTCCAGTATAGGAATAGGTCTCACCGAGCATTATCATAGCGCGCGCAAAGAAGGGCGAACTCCTATCACCATCGATTCCATCCGTGATAATTACGAATTAACGCAGATTGTCGTCAAGTCCTCCGGAACAGCTCCCTTTTACGTTGCAGGCGGCGTTCCCAAAAATTATATCAACGACTCTGTGATAATGGCCTATATTTTTGGAGAAGATACGGGTGGACACAAGTACGCGCTCCAGGTAACTACAGACGCGCCTCATTGGGGTGGTTTGAGCGGTAGTACTCTGGCCGAAGCTCAGTCTTGGGGCAAGGTGAATAAAAATGCTAATTTTGCGATGGCGTTCGTGGAGCCGAGCGTTTCTCTTCCTTTGATATACGGTTACGCATTCCAAAAAGGATTGCACGTGGGTAGATCTTCGCTTGCTTTGGAATGGGAAGGCGATACTCTGAAAAACCTGAGCGTGAAAAAATAATTCACGCAGATCATGACGAATCCTCAAGACGAAATCGTATTTATCGAGCCAGGAACAGCTCCCGAATTTGTTTTAAAAGGGATTCGCATTGAGCAGTATTTGAGTCGGGATGCCTGTCGGCAATTTTCTGCCTATCGAGTCCATATCAATCCCGGCCAAATCAAAAATACCAGTTTCCATAAAGAAGCAGAGGAATTGTATTTTGTTATTTCAGGGCAAGGAACAGCCCGTCTTGGCAAAAAGAATTATGAATTGAGAGCAGGCTGTTTTTTTCGTGTTCCTGCAAAAACGCTTCACGAATTTACTGCTTACGATCAGGGGCTCGACCTTCTGAATTTCCATAGCCCACCGGTTTTTTCCGATCACGATACCTACTTTCCATCGAGCCCTGGGTCCACATAAATGCGGGCTTCGCAAACTGTTTCCAGCGTCAGCAATTTGAGCTGAACCTTTTGCAATAAGTCCGTGATTTCCTGTATCGATTTCTCTGGTGCCATCGTTACAATTACCTCGATGATATTTTGTCCCTTCCAGTAATGCAGACGCAGAGAACTGAGTTTTAATATCGTTGGTTCCATTTTCAATATATTTGCAACACCGCGTTCCAGCTCCTCCCGCGAGGCGTGGTAAATGGATTCGAGGTTGCTGTCATCCTCCACATCTACATGAATGAGTGCCTCCTCGATAAAGGAAAAATTGTTGAATAAACTGCGTCTCAATGTTTCCGCAATATGATGCCCTTCTGAAACAGTCAAATCTCTTTCGACGAGGATGTTGACGTCGACGAAACTTTTCCCCCCAATTTTTCGACTTCTCAATTGATGAAAGCCCGATACACCCGGTGTGTCGTGGATGATTGCTTCAATTTCTTTGATCTGTTCTTCATCGAGTCCTTCGTCCACAAGATCCCGACCCCCTTGTATCGCGATTTTGTAGCCCGTCCAGATAATCATCAAGGCGACCAGGCCGCCGGCCAAGGGATCGAGTAGGGGCCAGCCCGCTAAAGCACCACCGATTCCAATCAGAGCCGCAATCGAAGAAATAGCGTCGCTTCGGTGATGCCATGCATTGGCAATGAGAGTGGGGCTGTGATTTTTTTTCCCGATCCAAAGCGTGTATCGGAAGAGACCTTCTTTGATTAGAATTGAGATAAATGCAGGGATCAAAACCCAAAGTCCCGGAATAGTTTTCGGACCCGTCCGGAGCGTTGTCTCAAGTTCGAGCAGTAAACCCAAGCCAGCTATGCCAATGGTCGTTCCAATCAAAACACTTCCCACCGTTTCAAAACGACCGTGTCCGTAAGGGTGCTTGTCATCGCTGGGGAGCCGGCCAATTTTGTAAGTGAAGACCGCAATGCCATCTGACAATAAATCGGAAAGTGAATGGATGGCATCGGCGATTAAAGCCGCACTGTTGCCCCAGATTCCTCCTGCAAATTTAATAGCGGTGAGCAAAATATTTCCAAAGATGCCAACAAAAATGGCAAACATACCCGGATCTTTTTTTATAAATTTTCGCATGGCAAAGTTTTTGTAACCGAATTAAGGACGATGTGATTCAGAAAAAGGATCTACTCTTTTTCCTGCGCATTAGAAAGTTTTTCTAATAGCTTAATGATTTTAACATTCGCTGAGGGAAAGGGGTAAATTTCGAGCTCTTTGAGCGCAACCCATTTCCAGTTTTGGCAAGCAGTGGGGGTAATTTTTCCTGGGAAGAGGCGGCCTTTGAAAACGTGTAATGTGACTCTGAACTGTGTGTAGCTATGGCGAATGACTATCAGTTTTTCTTCGATTGTCATCTCTAGACCCAGCTCCTCCCGAATCTCACGAACGATGCATTTTTCAGGCGATTCATTTTTTTCAATTTTACCGCCGGGGAATTCCCATAGGCCCGCCATCAATCCTTTTTCTACCCGTTGTTGAATGTATATTTTCCCGCGACGAAACAATACTGCGGCAGAAACGTCGATTTTTTTGATGACGGGTTGTGGCTTGGGTGGAGGGAAGTTTTGGACATCAGCTTTCAAATGAGCCTGACAAAGTTTTTTGAGTGGGCAAATCATGCAATGAGGTTTTTGTGGAATGCATACCTGCGCGCCCAATTCCATCAAGGCCTGGTTGAAATCGCCCACATCCTTTTCCGGCAAAATCCGTTCAGCCTCTGCCCACAAGCGTTTTTCGCTTTTCGAGGTTTTGCCATTTTCCTTGAGGCGGCGCAATCGAGACAGCACCCGTTTGACATTGCCGTCAAGAACCGAGGCGCGAACACCAAAAGCTATGCTGAGAATAGCCCCTGCTGTGTAAGGGCCAATGCCCGGTAACGCGAGGATTTCTTTTCTCGTGGACGGTAGATTCCCGGCGTATTGGTCTTTAACCAGAATCGCGGATTTTTGTAAATTTCGGGCGCGTGAGTAATACCCCAACCCTTCCCATAGCTTCAAAACTTTGCTTTCCGGTGCGGTCGCCAAATCCTTTACCGTTGGGAATGCCTGCATCCATCTTTCAAAATAGGGGAGAACTGTTTTGACCTGAGTTTGTTGGAGCATGATCTCGGAGACCCATATTGCATAAGGGTCGCGACTGCGGCGCCAGGGAAGGTCGCGGCGTTCTTTTCGATACCAGCGAAGGAGAGATTCGTTAATGAGAACTGTGTCTGACATGGTAGAAGCTGGTAGGTGCATCGGGCAGACAGGTTTTAAAGATGATTTTTGATTGTGCCGGAGTACTGTGTGCGTTCATAAACATCCCGGACATTGCGTATTAACAGCCAACAGCATTTTTGTCCCATATGAATTTGTGAAGTTGGGCTTGTAGACGAACGTTCAAACCATCCGCTAGAATCCATTCAGCGAGATCTTTGAGTTCCAGCCGGTCGCAAACGGAAGAAAATAAAATCTGATTTTGCGGGATGGAAAAACATTCGATTTGCTTCAGACACCAATCATAATCGGCGCGGTCTGCGATGACGAATTTAATCTCATCCTCAGGACTGAGAAGTTTGAGGTTCTCAAAGCGATTTTTTTCCACCTCGCCACTTGCGGGACATTTCAGATCCATGATCTTGATAACTTTTGACGGAACAGGTTCCAAAGAAATAGAACCGCTTGTTTCCAACAAGACCCGATCTCCTCGTTCCAACAATGCCTCCATTAAAGGAAAGACCTCAGCTTGTAACAGTGGTTCCCCGCCAGTGATTTCGATCAACTTGCAATTCATCTCAGCGGTACGATCCAGAATATGCTGGACAGTCATTTCCTTGCCGCCAAAAAAAGCTTGTGGCGTGTCGCACCACTGGCACCGTAAATGACAGCCTGTAAGGCGTACAAAAATACAAGGCAGACCGGCATAGGTGGATTCACCCTGAATGCTTTTATAAATTTCGTGAATTTGCAACATTTAAGGATACCCTGAAAAATGCACCGTCAATTGAGGAGTTTGTACATGGAGGTAGAATGCAAGGATTGATTCGCTCAAGCAAGCACCGCAGTTAAACTGTAGTGCTTGCTTGAGTCTATATGACAGACCTTAATTAGGAAATCTTGATTCTCAAAAATGAAAGCTGATTGAGGATCAGTGATGATGTCCGCTACCGTCATGAACATGACCGTGTTCCAATTCTTCTTTCGTTGCTTCGCGAATTGCCAATATTTCCACACTGAAGTTAAGCGTTTCCCCTGCCAGCGGATGGTTGCCATTCACGCAAACATCATCTCCTTCAACACTGTCGACGGTAAAAACACGTTCCTGACCGCCCATATCCGAAGAAAATTGCATATTGGGTTTGATTTCTATGTCAGAGGGGAAATTTGATCTGGCAATTTTTAGCATGAGAGCTGGGTCCACATTTCCGTAGCCATTTTCCGGCAGAATAGTCACATCTTTTTTATCTCCAATGGCCAAACCGTCAATGGCAGATTCCAGGCCAGGAACAATATTTCCCGCTCCGTGAAGATAGTTCAAAGGTTCCTTGGCTTCAGCCCGTCCAAGCTCTTCCCCATTTTCATTTTTTAGCACGTAGCTCATGCTCACAACATCATTTTTTTTAATCACAAAATTCCCCTATAAAATATTTTAATTTGAACCGTCATTATAAGTGACCGGGGGAAAAAATAAATCCCTAATTGCCTGATTTGGGCAGAAAGTCAGTAAGACGTGCCAGATTTATTGCCTAAGATACTTGCATAGCAAGGCAGAATCAGGCCTCGAATTTAATTTTTTAGCCAGAAATAGTGTCATATATGAGAGAAAAGAGAAAAATATTCGTTCAGAAGACAAGCTAATGGCCTGTCAGGTTTTTTACAAATCAATGCAAATTCTCTTTGTTTTGCCCTGAATAAGCTGTTTAATTCTTGTTACCCTAAGCACAGTGTGCTAGAGTAGCCGGTCAAATCCTTGTAGGGTATTTTCGGAAGAATTTCAATGGTATAGGTCAATCTGGGTCAGGTTGCAATGATCTGGAAATCTATCGCATTGAAACCCTGCAAAATAAGCACGCTGTGGGATTAATCGGAGGGTGGCCTTGATGCATCTCTGAGTGTCGCTTTTGGTCAATAGTGGGCTTTTTCAATAAAGCTTGCGACGTTGCCATAGTGCATTTTGATGTAAATCAGAGGTTTTAAGAGGTTCTTCGTTTAAATAGACTTCAGCGGAAGCTCAAACCCAAACTTAAGAAGAGGGAGTATTAGTTAGATGACAGAAATTACTATGAAGACCATGTTGGAATGTGGTGCCCATTTTGGCCATCAGACGACACGTTGGAACCCCAAGATGACCAAGTATATTTATGCATCCAGAAATGGGATTCATATCTTAAACCTGCAAAAGACGCTGGTTGAATTTAGAAGAGCGGAAGAATGTGTGCGCAAGTTGGCTCAGGAAGGGAAAAAACTTCTCTTCGTCGGTACCAAAAAGCAGGCTCAGAAATTGATAGCTGAGGAAGCGGGACGTTGTGGAATGTTTTTCATCAACCAACGTTGGTTGGGTGGCACTCTTACAAATTTCCCCACAATGCGCAAGAGCATCGACCGTTTGATAGAGTTAGAGCGTATGGAAGCTGAAGGCGAGTTTGAAAGGCTCCATAAAAAAGAAGCTCTTAAAAAGCGTAAAGAAATCATCAAACTGAATAAGTTTTTCAGCGGAATCAAGAGCATGAAAGGTATTCCTGATGCCATTTTTCTCGTAGATATCGAAAAAGAGCATATTGCGTTGAAAGAAGCCCGAAAGTTGGGCGTAAAAATCATTGCATTGGTCGATTCCAATTGTAATCCAGACGGAGTGGACCTTCCCATTCCAGCCAACGACGATGCTATCCGATCTCTCAAATTGTTTATTTCACGGATTGCGGATTTATGTCTTGAGGGTCAAGAACTTCACCGCAACCGTCATGCTGAAGCCAAAGCGCGTGAAGAAAAAGGCGATAAGAAGCCTGGGGCCGGCTCTTCGCCTAAGCGAGAGGCATCTGCAAAAAAATCTTAAGGGTCGGGGATTGTCCGGTCCAATGCCCCGAAGCGGATTTCCGCCTCGGGGCATAAACACACTAATTTAATAAAACCACTTGAAACAATAAAGGAAACAGAATGGAAATCACCGCAGGAATGGTCAAAGACCTGCGCGCACGATCAGGCGCGGGAATCATGGAATGTAAGAAAGCTCTAAAAGAAGTTGGTGGTGATGTTGAAGAAGCAATTACGTTTTTGCGTAAAAAGGGTTTGGCAAGCGCGAATAAAAAAGCGGGCCGAGAAACGGGCGATGGGGCAGTTGGATCTTATATCCACGCTGGTTCTAAAATTGGTGTGCTCGTCGAATTGAACTGCGAAACTGATTTTGTGGCGAATACACCCGACTTTCAGGGACTTCTCAGAGATATTTGTATGCATGTTGCCGCCGCGCGCCCTAAATTCATTGCTCGTGAAGAGGTGACAGAGGCAGACCTTGCAACGGAGCGAGAGATCTTCATTCATCAAGCCAAGGAATCTGGTAAGCCTGAGCACATCATTGAGAAGATGATTGTGGGTAAGATGGAAAAATATTATGAGGAAAACTGCTTGCTGGAGCAACCTTTCGTTAAAGATGGCAATGTTACGATACAGGAATTGATCAAACAAAAGATTGCGCTATTGGGCGAAAATATCACCGTCGGCAATTTCAGTCGGCTTGAAATTTCTAAATAATTAAGGGGTTTAGTGAGCGAAATTGTCTATAAGAGGGCCCTCCTAAAACTTGGAGGGGAGAGTTTGGCGGACGAAGCCGCCGGATTTGGTATTGATCAAGAGGCCATAAAAAATATTGCCGAGGAAATTCTTTCCGCGCATGGGCTTGGTGTGGAATTTGCCATTGTCATCGGCGGCGGCAATATCTTTCGTGGTGCTACCGCAAGCGCGTTGGGAATGGAGCGTGTTACAGCGGATCACATGGGTATGTTGGCTACCGTTATCAATGCCCTGGCTTTGCAGCATGCATTGGAGTCTGTTGGTTTGCCCACCCGTGTGCAGACTGCTATCGAGATTCACCAAGTGGCAGAGGCCTACGTTCGTCGTCGAGCCATTCGTCATTTGGAAAAGGGGCGTATCGTTATTTTTGCCGCAGGTACGGGCAATCCATACTTTACAACCGATACGGCCGCTTCGCTACGAGCTATGGAGATCGATGCTGACATTATTTTTAAGGCGACCAAGGTCGACGGTATTTATAGCTCGGACCCAATGAAAGATAAGGACGCGGTGAAATACGAACACCTCACTTATCTAGACGTTTTGAAAAAAGGTCTGAAGGTGATGGATTCGACCTCCGTTTCTTTATGTATGGATAATAAATTGCCGATGGTTATCTTCAACGTGCGCGAGAAAGGCAGTATCAAGCGTGCGCTGATGGGCGAAAAAATTGGCACTAGCGTAGGAGTAGAGAAAAGTGATTGATGAATTGAAGAAAAGCAGTGATGAGAAGATGGCGCATTCTCTGGAGCATTTTAAAGAAGAGTTGTCGAAGCTTCGTACGGGGCAGGCCACTCTGGCTTTGCTGGATGGCGTTAAGTTAGACTATTATGGAAACAAGACTCCGCTCAGTCAGGCCGCTACTTTGGGCACGCCCGATACGCAGACTCTCACTATCCAGCCTTGGGATACGTCTTTGCTCAAAGAAATTGAAAAAGCCATCGTTAATTCCGATCTTGGTTTGACCCCTTCCAATGATGGAAAAATGGTTCGCTTGAGCATTCCACCTCTAACCAGTGAGCGGCGGCAACAACTGGCCAAGATGGTGAAAAAATATGAAGAAGATTGTAAAGTCACCATCCGAAATTTGCGAAGAGAATTCAACGACAAGGTCAAAGCCGCAGAGAAAAAGCATGAAGTTTCAGAAGACGACAGCCGCAAAGCGCATGACGAGATACAGAAACTAACCGACAAACACATCGCCTCCGCAGGCAAATTGGCTCAGGCTAAGGAAAAAGACCTGCTGGAAACATGATTTCATGATTCCTCGTGAACTGTACGACCAAATCGACCCCGATCGCCTGCCACGGCATATTGCCGTTATCATGGATGGGAACGGGCGATGGGCACGTAAAAACTTTATGCAACGTGTCGAAGGTCACCGTGCTGGAGTAAAGACGGTAGATCGTATTGTTACTCTTTGTAGAGAAATCAAAATCCCTGCCTTAACGCTGTATTCTTTCTCCGACGAGAATTGGAAGCGCCCCATTTCCGAAGTCAGCGCACTCATGAAGATTCTCGATCACTACCTCAAAAAAGAAATAAAACGAATGAAGGAGGAAAACATTCGTTTTAATACGATCGGTCATATTCACGAATTGCCCGATAATATTCAAAAACTCATTCAATACTCCAAAGATTTTACCAGCGAAAGCGATGGCATGGTTTTGACTTTGGCATTGAGTTACGGAGGACGGCAAGAGATTCTCGATGCGGTCAAAAGCATCGCTGAAAAAGCACGTGACGGGGTTTTGAATGTTGAGGATATTGACTTTCAGGTATTCTCCGATCACTTGGCTACCGCGACTCTGCCTGACCCTGACCTGCTCATTCGTACGAGTGGCGAAAAGAGGATCAGCAATTTTTTACTGTATCAATCTGCTTACACCGAGTTGTACTACACCGACGTTCTGTGGCCAGAGTTTAATGAAGAGGAGATGCTCAAAGCCATCATCGACTTTCAACAACGCGAGCGTCGTTTTGGAAAGACTCAGGAACAAATCTATAATACTGGGCAAATCACGCCCTATTGACCCGCGACGGGAGAACCTTTGATTCGAATTCTGACCAGCGTCGTTGGCATTCCCATCTTACTGGGAATCCTTTTCTACAGCGGTATCTGGGGGTTTTTCCTCCTCGTTGCGGTAGCGGGAGTCCTTGCTAATTTAGAGTTCAGTTCCATGATCTCGCGGTCGGGCAGAAACTGCTTCCCGGTTGTTGGGGCCGCACTCACCTTCCTTTTGCTTTTAAATTTCCAATTGGGCTCCGGGTATTTTCTGGAATGGGGTGCGCTGGCCGGATTCCTGATTTTCGGGCGGTGGATTTGGAAAGAGGTGGATATAAAAATCGCACTGGATCAAATAGCGTTCACCCTTTTTGGAGCCCTTTATTGCGGTGGATTTCTTGGCTACTTTCTTTTGATCCGGGGAATTCCCGGTGGCGAAAAGCTTATATTATTTCTTCTGCTCGTTATTTGGGTGGGCGACGCCAGCGCTTATTATGTCGGTAGGAATTACAACGAAAGACTACTGGCTCCTTTGCTAAGTCCCGGTAAAACCATAGAAGGGGCCTGGGGTGGGCTGTCGGGAACCTTGGTATTTGCGGTAATCGCGCATTTAGTATTTCTACAAGAAATCGCCTTGCTCCATTGTTTGCTTGTTGCTCTCGTTTGCGGTATTATCGGGCAGTTGGGCGATCTTGCGGAATCGTTATTGAAGCGCAATATGGGCGTTAAAGATTCCGGCACACTGCTTCCCGGGCATGGCGGTATATTGGACCGGATTGACAGCCTGCTGTTTGCCGCACCGGCCTTCTACCTTTACCTCAAATACTTCGTTATTTGACGGCTTGTTCGCAGGAAGAACACTCTTAAAGAGAAAAAATTCTATGAAGACTATATCCATTTTGGGGTCGACGGGTTCAATTGGAGTCAATACCCTGGATGTCGTTGCACGTAATCCCGAACAATTTAAAGTATGCGGATTGGCCGCCGGGAATAATATTGATTTGCTTGCGGAGCAGACCCGGAAATTTCGCCCACGAGCGATTTCCGTAATGAACCCTGCGAAGCGAGCGGAACTCAGAGACAAACTTTCGGGAGAAAAAGTCGAGATTTTATGTGGTGAAGAAGGTGCGTCTACAATTGCCTCCTTGCCCGAATCCGATCTGCTCGTTTCTGCTATTGTCGGAAGTGCCGGGCTGACTCCCACTCTGGCGGGTATCGCTGCGGGGAAAGACCTGGCACTCGCCAATAAGGAGACCTTGGTTGTTGCTGGCGAATTGGTATTGAAAGCGGCATTGGGGAAATCCCGAATCCTGCCTGTCGATAGCGAGCACAGTGCCATCTTTCAGGCACTCAATGGCGAATCGCAGAAGCGTGTGAAAAAAATAACGCTCACCGCATCGGGGGGGCCATTCCGTACCTACACTCAGGAACAAATGGAAAGCATAACGGTTGCCGATGCACTCAAGCACCCCAACTGGGACATGGGCGCAAAGATCACCATTGATTCGTCCACTATGATGAACAAAGGGCTAGAGTATATCGAAGCCAAATGGCTTTTCGGTCTCGATACACCTGTGGACATTGTTGTTCATGCGCAAAGCATCATCCATTCTATGGTCGAATTTGTCGATACGTCTATCATCGCCCAATTGGGAATGCCCGACATGCGCGTGCCAATAGCCTACGCCCTGTCCTATCCCGACAGACTGCAACTCGATCTACCATCGCTTGACCTTGCGGAGATTGGTAAGTTGACATTTGAAGCACCCGATTACGAACGCTTTCCTTGTCTCAAACTGGCTCAAGAAGTTTTGCAGGAAGGGAAAACTTATCCTGCTGTTTTGAACGCCGCCAATGAGATAGCCGTGCAAGCCTTTCTCGACGAATTGATTTCCTACAAGGAAATTCCAGAAACCATACGTCGAACACTGGACAGCCACAAAGCAGTTTCCCTCACCTGTATCGAAGATGTTTTGACCGCCGATCTTTGGGCGCGTGAAAACGCGCGCAAACAAATCTCCGTTGTCCACTGATTCTATGTATCGCATCGGCAACGGTTACGACGTTCATCGTCTGGTAGAAGGTAGAAAACTCATCATCGGCGGAGTCGATGTCCCGCACAGTCTGGGACTCGACGGTCATTCCGATGCAGACGTTTTGCTCCATGCAATTGCCGACGCTTTGCTCGGAGCCTGCGGGGCAGGTGACATCGGTTCTCATTTTCCAGATACAGATTCGCAATGGAAAGGCATCTCCAGTCTTTTGTTGCTCGAAAAAACGGTCGACATCTGCGCTCGCTACAATCGGGAGATCGTCAACATAGACGCTACCATCGTCGCGCAGAAACCCAAGTTGGCCCCGCACATCCCGCAAATGAAAATCAATCTGTCCAAAGCCCTGAAATTGCCCGAAGAGGAAATCAACGTCAAAGCCACCACGACGGAAAAACTGGGCTTTGCCGGACGCGAAGAGGGCATCGCCGCTTATGCTGTGGTCTTGCTAAAGAAGACGAGCGTTTGAAAAGGGAGCCTTGCCCTTGCAAATAGTTTATAAATTGAAAACTCTATTTTAATCCATCTCTATATTATAAGTAGCCCATGTCTTCAGTGATTCCCGGAATAGATCGACTTCTCTCCCATCCCGACCGTTACCTCAAAGGCAAAAAGATTGGCATGGTTGTGAACCATACCAGCCAAACAGGAGCCGGAGAATACTCTGCAGAGGCTTTTATGCAATTAAGAGCTTGGTCTCTGGAAAAATTGTTTGCGCCCGAACACGGCCTGTATGGCGTGGCACAGGACATGATCTCGGTCGAAGATACGATTGATCCAGCGACAGGTTTGAAAATCATCAGTCTGTACGGGCATGAAGAGTCGTCGCTTGCTCCCGGGGAAGAGGATGTTGCGGGTCTCGATGATTTGATTTTTGATATTCAGGATATCGGCTCGCGTTATTACACTTTTATCTACACCATGGCTCACTGCATGGAAACCTGCGCGAAGACGGGGACTCGCATGGTTGTTTGTGATCGACCCAATCCCATCAACGGTGTTCAGGTAGAGGGCAATCGCGTTGGCGAAGAATGGAAATCTTTTGTCGGACGCTATCCTCTGGCCAATCGGCATGGGATGACGGCGGGGGAACTCGCAAAAATGTTCAACGAACATTATGGGATCGACTGCGACTTGTGTGTGGTTCCGATGGAAGGCTGGAAGCGGGAAATGTGGTTCGACGAGACGGGGCTTTCCTGGACATTGCCATCACCCAATATGCCAACGCTTTCGACCGCTACGGTTTATCCCGGCATGTGCTTGATCGAAGGCACTCTGCTTTCAGAAGGGCGCGGGACAACGCTTCCCTTCGAACTTTTTGGTGCTCCCTACATTGATGCCCATGCTTTGACGAAGGAACTGAACGGGCTCCATCTTCCCGGGGTCTATTTTCGACCGCATTACTTTCAGGCAATGTTTCAAAAATGTGCGGGAGAAGTGAGTGGTGGCGCGCAGATCCATGTGCGCGAGCGCGAAATATTCAAGCCGCTATTGACGGGGCTCGCCGTCATACATACGGTTCAGAAAATGTATCCAGAATCATTTCGGTGGCGGACGGAACCTTACGAATTTGTTTCTGATCGTCTGGCCATCGATTTACTTTACGGGAATGATGATTTTAGAAATGACTGGATCGGGCAAAGTAAAAATATCACCGACATAGAGCGTAGTTGGACTGCTGAATCACAGGCGTTCACAGCCCTGCGAACTGAATACCTGATGTATTGAAATCAACTATGCTGAAAATTAAAATTTCTAAATCGCTACAAGATAAAGTTCGCAAAGGATTGCCTAAAATTTTTCATTATCAAATCGAAGACGATCCTGGGGGAGAGCCCGGCGACTTGGGTGTGATTTATAACAGCTCCAACCGTTTTCTTGCGATTGGACTTTACGATCCCTGCTCGCCCGTTCGTTTTCGCATATTGCAAAGAGGCAAGCCCGCAACTATCACTGCAGACTTTTTCCTCAAACTATTTCGTGACGCGGCGGACAAGCGCAAGCCTCTGGATAAAAATCAGACTTCGGGTTATCGCTTGGTCAATGGTGAAGGCGATGGCTTTTCTGGTTTGGTCCTGGACTGTTATGGCGAATCGGGAGTTCTTAAATTATACGCCGCCTGTTGGTTGCCGCATTTGGAAGCGATTTTGCTGGCCCTTCGGTCGGTTGTAGATTTTCGACGGATCATTTTACGATTGAGTCGAGAGCTTCAAGACGAGTTGTTGAACCATGAAACACTTTCGGATTATTACGATGGGCAAATATTAGAAGGAGATGAACCCTCGGAACCGGTTTCTTTCAATGAAAACGGTTTGACGTTTACCGCTGATTTGATCAAAGGGCAAAAGACCGGATTTTTTCTCGATCAACGTGAAAACAGAGAGCGCGTTAGGGCATTGTCAAACGGGAAAAGTGTTCTGAACGTATTCAGTTATAGCGGTGCCTTTTCTATCTATGCCAGAGCGGGAGGGGCCGAATCGGTGTTAGAAATCGATGCCAACGCAAAAGCATTGGCGGTTGCGCGTCGTCACTGGCAAATGAATTTTGGTCAGGGGGGTGAAGTGGAGCAAGAAGGACTGAGTCAATTGGAAGGCGACGCTTTTCATCATTTGGATGAATTGAATAGAAAGCAGATGCGTTGGGACATCGTCATCCTGGACCCACCTGCTTTTGCGCGGAACAAAAAGCAAGTTGAAGTTGCGCTGAAGTCTTATTACAGGCTGGCACAAGCAGGGGCACGATTGGTCAAAAAAAACGGGATATTGCTTTCGGCATCGTGCTCCAAACCAGTGAGCAAGGAACAGTTTTTCAACTCGATAGAAAGTGGGGTTTTGAATGCGGGACTAAAATTTATTGAATGCGAAAGGAGTGAGCATGCTTTGGATCATCCGACGATCCTTCCAGAAGACAAATACCTGAAGGCTATTTACTTGAAGATAGGGTAAAAGCAGGCGGAAATAGAAGAGATTTCAATGAAATACAACGGTGGCGATTGAATCCTGGCTGATGCACATGAAAAGTATTGGGGTGCTGAAACGAATTTTGGTTGAGTGCTTGCCTTACTGCTAAAGAATACTGGGTCGATCCCAAAGGACCGACCCGAGACTTCCGGTCTTATTTTTTCTTTTTTGTAGCTACTTTTTTCTTTGGAGCCGCCTTCTTTTTCGTAGCTACTTTTTTCTTTGGAGCTGCCTTCTTTTTCGTGGCTACTTTTTTCTTCGGAGCCGCGTTTTTTGTAGCCACTTTTTTATTTGGAGCTGGCTTCGTTTTCGTGGCCACTTTTTTCTTTGGAGGTGCCTTATTTTTCGTTGCAACTTTTT
>JAJDBG010000143.1 GCA_029261475.1 Nitrospinaceae bacterium | reverse complement strand
CTTTCGCCTTCCATGTCTGGATTGGTGGCGAGGATGACTTCTGTGACTTTTTCGCGTTCTACTCTTTCTTTCAATGCGTCGATGGTCAGGTCGGCAGGGCCGATGCCATCGAGTGGGGAGATGACGCCCATCAAGACATGGTAGACACCGCGGTACTCTCCCAGACTTTCCATGACATAGACGTCACGAGGTTCTTCAACCACGCAAATTTGAGTGGTGTTGCGATCGGGATTTTTGCAAATGGAGCAGGGATTTTCATCGGTGATGCCGTGGCATGTCGAGCAGAGAACTATTTTTTCCTGAACATCGAGAACCGCCTGGGCAAGCTTTTTAGCACGTTCGGCAGGGCCACGCATGATGAAAAACGACAATCGTTCGGCGGTTTTTTGGCCGATACCGGGAAGACGTTTTAACTCTTCTATCAGATCTGTTACCGGGGCAGGACGCTTCACAAGTTTTTTTAGGGGGGCAAATAAACAGCTGGGGAGATGAGCCAACTCTGGGCAAATACTCAGCTATTTAAAACCCTTCATGTATAATTATTAGGGGAACAAACCGGGGATTTTAATGCCACCCGTTAGCGCACTCATTTCCTCTTGAGCAAGTTCTTTGACTTTCCTGTGCACTTCGTTGGCGGCACCTGCGATGAGGTCTTCCAATACTTCTTTATCGTTCATATTGATCAACTCTTCGTCGATTTCGACGGAGAGAATTTCGCTCACTCCATTGGCCGTCATTTTCACCATACCGCCGCCAGTGGAAACTTCCACACGTTTTAATGCCAGATTTTCCTGCACTTCGGCAAGCTTGGTCTGCATTTGTTGAGCTTGTTTGAATATGGAACCAAAGTCTTTATTGAACATAGTGTCTAGCGTTTGACAACTCCTCCGTAGATTTCCAGAGCGTCTTGGATGATTTCATTTTCGGTTTTTTGCTTGCCCTTATTATATTCATCTTGCTGGGCATTGTCTTGCAAATTCGTCGCTGGGTCAATTGGCTCAGTTTTTTTTTCCCCAGTGCTTAATTTGATGTTGGCTGGATCGAATCCGCAAATGACCTTCACTCCGTCAGAAATAGCTTTGAGCTTCTCTTCTTCTTCGACGAGTTCTTTTGTGAAATCATCGTGAAACTGGAGGTGAATTTCGTTCGCGCTCAGCTTCAATAGATCGCATTGTGCCAGCATAGATTCAAAGTAGGGTTTCTTGCCACAAATTTCCCGTTTGATTTTTTCCCAATAAGACGCTGGATCGAGATTCCCCTTTGTTGTTACAGGAGGAGTCGGTTGCTCAACGGGTTCGGGGTTTTTTTTTTCAGGAACAGTCTCTGCACGTACAGGTTCAGCCACGGCAGTGGGCGGAGGTGTAGCGGGCGGAGATGTGGTGGGCGAGGGAAGGGGTGCCGGACTGGCAGTTGCTTCCATTTTATTGATGGTTTGAATCAGATCATCAATTTTTTGATAGGGGCGGATGTCGGTCAACCTTAACACTGCCATTTCAAAAATCATCTGGCTCATGGAACTGCGTCGCATTTCCGCTTCTGTCCGCGAGAGTATCGTGAAAAACTGATGCAGTTCGTCTGCATCCAATTTTTCAGCTTGTTGAGCCATAGCCGCTATGTCGCCGGATAATATTTTTTCGGGATTTTTTGAAATTTTGACGAAGGCCAGATCTCGGAAATACTCAGCCAGATCTCTGCAAAATAATATCAGGTCCTTGCCTTTGCCGGAGGTCGTCTGGATTTGTTCCATCAGGGCAGAGGGATTGTCCAGGTTGCTTACAAACTGCTCCAGATCTTGTTGACCAACGATGCCTAAGGCATCCTCGACCGCAGACCGTTCGATTTCTCTGCCGCAATAGGCGATGGTTTGATCGAGCAGGCTTTGCGCGTCACGCATACTTCCAAATCCATTTTTTGCAATCGCTTCAAGTCCCTGTGGGTCGATTTTGATTTCATCTTTTTCACAAATGAGTTCTAGCTGTCGAATGATCTGACTTTGAGATAAGGGCTTGAACTCGAAACATTGGCAGCGGGACAAAATGGTTTCTGGAATTTTGATCAATTCGGTGGTTGCGAAAAGGAACTGAGTGAAGGGAGGAGGTTCTTCCAGGGTTTTCAAGAGTGCATTGAATGCACTCTTCGACAACATATGGATTTCGTCAATGATATAAACCTTGTAGCGGCAGGACCCTGCGCTGTATTGAATATTTTCTATCAGATCTCGAATTTCTGCGACGCCGTTGTTGGATGCACCGTCGATTTCGCGTACATCAAGACAGGTTCCCGCCTTGATTTCGACGCAATGCGAGCATTCGTCACAAGGTTCGCCATCCTTTAAATGAAGGCAGTTCAGGGTTTTCGCAAATATCCGGGCCAGTGTGGTTTTCCCTACACCGCGTGTTCCAGAAAATAAATAGGCGTGTGCTATGCGATCTAGCTGGACAGCATTTTTAAGAGTTCGAACGATGGGTTCCTGCCCCACCAATTCGGAAAATTTTTGAGGCCTCCACTTACGGGCTGAAACCTGAAATTCCATGACTCTTCTCACCAAGGGATTGTTAAAAAATACCGGGTTTTGAAAATTTCAAAAACTGAGCGATTGATATCAGAGGGGATTTCTGGAGCTGATCCATTTAAGATTTTCTTTGCAAGGTTCCCCAAAAAATAAAGGCAGAATTGCTGGGTGATCTCGCAGCGCCCACGGTATTTTGCTACCGCTGCTTCCTTCCGGATCTGACGGGGTTCACAAAGCCATGTCGCGCAAGGCCCAACAAAACTGCCCAAATTTTTTCTGATACGCAGTTTCTTTATTTGTACTTAAATTTGGAGTCCTAATCAATCCTTATGAAAAGAAATTTTCAATTCTATCAGCGATAGAGGGTCAAATATATTTTCGGTGAACATGGCGGAGAGGGAGGGATTCGAACCCTCGGTAGGGGTTAACCTACACACGCTTTCCAAGCGTGCGCCTTCAACCGCTCGGCCACCTCTCCCGCTTTAACTTAGAATGCGTTAACCCCAATGTTACCGTATTTTTGCCATCCATTTGCCGCCTCTCCATGGAGGAGTGGCGGAGAGGGTGGGATTCGAACCCACGGTACCCTAATGAGTACAATAGATTTCGAGTCTATCGCCTTCGACCAACTCAGCCACCTCTCCGGTCAGCTCAATCAGCTACAAAAAAAACGACCCGTTATTTTAAATGGGTCGAAATATAAAGTGCCCTCAGACAGGGAAACCTTTAACCGAAGCTATAAAGCCGAACCAGATTCATTATCTGGCTCCGGCCTATTCGCCTTCTGCGTAAGAGTGCGCCCAAGAGGACTCGAACCTCTGACCTACGGTTCCGCAAACCGTCGCTCTATCCAGCTGAGCTATGGGCGCAAATAATTTTTCAAGGCACTACTATAGAGGATAATTTTCTTTGAGGCAATACTTGCAAGGCCTTATTTTTAAAGAATTTGCTCAAAGTCCAAATAATCCTTAAAAATCTTGTTTGAAGCGGAGTTTTTCAGGGCAATACTCAGGAAACATTTGCAGGAATGAAGTCGAGCAATTCCAATCTATAAGTGTCGTGTTGAAAAGAGTAAAGATCTGGATACTTGGCAAATGTCCAACCGTCATAAAGCGTTTTCCCATTTTCTTCAACGCGTAGTTGAATCGCAGGGTTGATGATCTGGTTATTCATGGAAGAATAGCTCGACCCGCTCATTACAAAATTGGGGAAAAATTCGCCAACAGTCACCGTCATACCTGTATTTTTTATTTGGAAAGACTTGCCCAAATCAATCGTTTTGACTTCCGTCTTTTCTTCGTCTTGTTTGTTAATGACCAAGAGCTTGACGGCGCGCCATTTGCCTTTGACGTTTTCAGGAACGACTATTTTTCTTTCTATTTTTTCTTGAGCTTCAAGCTGAGGGTGATTTTTGTTATCGCCGCCTAAAGAACCCTCCGCCGCTTTTTCTGCCATTTTCAGTTCTTCCGCATTGGGGGCGTATTCAGCGGGTTGATTCGCTGGTGCGCGACTGCCCGAGCCTTCAGGAAGATCTTCCGGCATGTTTGCCAGTTGAGCATCGAGTTTGAGTTTCGGGTTTTCTTCACCTTCTGAGCAGGCTGAAAAGCTCAGGCAAAAGAATCCAAGAATCAGGCTTCCAAGAAATAAAGAATAAGCAGGATTGTTTTTTTTCATTTTATAAAGTCTTTGCAATTACGCAAAAAAACGATTGATTTTGAGCAACCCAAATCTGAGGCACAAACGATATCCTGTGCCTTATTTGTAGGGGCTAGCCCGTTATTTAAATAGAAGGATTGGCGGAGAGGGAGGGATTCGAACCCTCGGTAGGCTTTTGGCCTACACACACTTAGCAGGCGTGCGCCTTCAGCCAACTCGGCCACCTCTCCTTATTATCCTGATATTTGAATACGCAAGCCCGGGTAAGACAGGTTTACGATTTATGCAAAAAAATGACGATTGCGTCGGACCTGCAGGGAATGTTTCAAGCCTACAGCCCGTAGCACTCCCGAGCGAGGAAGTGGCGGAGGGAGTAGGATTCGAACCCACGGAACTTTCGTTCAACGGTTTTCAAGACCGCCGCCTTAAACCACTCGGCCATCCCTCCTTGCAATCGAAGTCCTATATTTGCTTAGTTGGCAACGTTTGTCAAGACATCCGTTGCTCCAAATAAACACAAAATCTATTTTAATTGTCCCGGCGGAAGACTATAGAGGAAAATTGATGAAACGGAAAGTATAAAACTCGCAATCAATTGAATTTCCAGGTAAGGACTTTTCCATTTCCAGAGTTTGGTAAAAATAAAAGATTGGGTGTTTTTTTGGCTTTTTAATAGTATTTCAGTCTTTGATTGAGTTTTTCGGGATTGGATCGGGCGTCTTCTATATCTTCGAGGGTCACTTGGGTGCAACCTTCCGATAACAATATCGAGGACAATACGTTTTCCTTGAGTTCATTGGCAAAAGCATTTCGGCA
>JAJDBG010000142.1 GCA_029261475.1 Nitrospinaceae bacterium | reverse complement strand
TCGCCGCCGGAAAGAGTTCCTGCTATCTGATCATCGGGAGGAAGCACCAGAGCATTCATTGCTACGTTTATCTGGCGGTCCAGTTCCCATCCATCGACAGCATCTATCTGGTCTTGCAGGCGACCCATTTTTTCGATCGCTTTTTCCATCGCATCATCATCCATAGGCTCGGCCATGCTGGCACTGACTGCGTCAAATTCGGCGATGAGTTGTTTTATATCTGCAAACGCCATCTCGACGTTTTCTCGAACGGTTTTTTCTGTTTCAAGACGTGGCTCTTGAGGAAGGTAGCCTACGCGCGTCCCCTTCATTGCCTGGGCGCGACCGTCGATCTCGGTGTCTTCTCCGGCCATGATGCGAAGCAGTGTGGATTTACCTGCGCCGTTGTCTCCAACGATCCCGATTTTGGCACCGTGATAAAAGGAAAGGTTGATGTTGCTCAACACGGTTTTGGCACCATGGGTTTTGCTCATTTCCTGCATTGTAAAAATGTATTCTCCTGCCATGCGCTTTCTTTTCCTCTTGTTTAGGGTGCAACGCTAGAATGTTTAAACATTTATATAAATCATCTTGCGATCAGGTTGCAAATTTCTCAATAAATAGGTCTCTTCTCTCTACTTTTATAACATGATTTGCCTTTAGACGATTGATTGTCTTTGGATTCGGTGTTAGATGCCCGGTATTTCTTTATAAAATAAAAGCGTGATGATGATCTGATGATAAATTAGCTGAGACATTAGACCGTGTCAATATCTGTGGGGCGTTTACACGGTTCCGGTGGTTTTACGCATGATGATGAAATCGCAGGCATTGGTGTAGATGATTTCCATTCCCAGATGTTCTGCGATCCAGGAGAATGTCTCTGGCCCATAAAATACGATATGTGTGGGGTCGCGCTGGTAATACCAGGATTGAAAAGCGTCGGCTGAAGGCTGATTGTTTTTCATGGGGTACCATTTGGTCATCACCGCGAGGTAACCCCCGTCGCTGATGCAAGGGGCGAAACGTTTCAGTTCGTTGAGTGGATTGCGAAAATGCTCGAAGGCTTCTGTCGATACAATCAAGTTGTAAGAGGCCGTGTCATCCCACTCGGGAAAAAAATAATAATCGTAAGCTTTGGCGGTGTAGCCTTCCATTTCCAAAAGAGAGCAGAGTACGGGAGCGTAACCACAACCATAATCAAGGGCTGATTTGATGCCTGAGCAATGCTGTTTGATGATTTCAATTTTGTCTCGGAACATTTTGACATAACCTTCATTCTCAAGGCTGTTTTCGTGTTCTCGATAACGACTCATCTCGTCTTTTTCATCCAGAAAGAAAGCCGGGGAAGCAAAAATGAGTTGGCATTCAGTGCAGAGCTGAAATGCTCTGCCGTTGCTTTCTGTAAATTTTTCGCTATTGGAATGACAGAGCAAACATTTCATGGGTGTTTTGCAGTAGAGTAGAGAAACCTGTGTAGGACCGGATTTTCCTTGATTCTAACCTCGCTCCCGCTATAATCCCACAAATAATATTACCAAGGCCTTGAAAAACTTGCGGGTTACTTTTCTGCATCTGCCTTGCCCTTTTTTGATATACGGAGAGTTATAAATGGTTGCATACGTCAGCGGAAATGGTATTCGCCCTGGATACGTCATAAAATATAACAAGCAACTCTATCGAGTCATGACGGCAGAGCATCGCACGCCAGGCAACAAGCGTGCGTTTTGTCAGGCTAAATTGCGAAGCCTTAGAGATGGGACGCAAACGGAGGTCAAATTCCGTGCTGATGAGGAAGTCGAGCGAGCCGCATTGGAACAAACGGAAATGGAGTACCTCTACGAAGATCCCATGGGCTATTGCTTCATGAACCTAGAAACCTACGAGCAGATTTTCGTTGAGGAAAAATTGCTAAAAGATACGATAAAATTTCTTTTGCCCAACGCTAAGGTGAGACTGGAATTTTATGAAGAGAAGCCGATTGGCATCACCCTTCAGGAAACCGTTGATTTGAAAGTGGTGGATACTGAGCCGCCGCTGAAAGGGGCTACTGCTTCAGGCTCGGGCAAACCTGCAACGCTTGAAACGGGGCATGTTGTGACTGTTCCGCAATTCGTTCAGATTGGCGAAACGGTACGTGTCTCGACCACCTCTGGTGATTATCAGGAGAGAGTCCAGGGTTGATTCAACTTCTCTAGCCGATACTGTGTTGGTGTGGGCTTAGCCTCGGAAGGTTGTGATGAAGCTGGGTAGTTTTTCCTTGGTGCGGATTCTTTGTGCCATCTCAAGGGCTTCTTCCTTGTTTTTAAATTTATCGACTTGCACTCTATAAAGTCGTTTTTTGTTCCTTGAGAATAGGGTAACAAAGACGTGATAGCCTTTTTTTGCCAAGTTTCCGTTTAATTTCTCCGCAAAGGATTTGGTTGTGTAGGCTCCCACCTGAACGGTATACAAGGTGCCTGGGGCCTCACGTTTTTCAATTTTGGCCAGAGGCTGTGCGGGGGGGGCTTTAAGGTGAGGGCGTTTTTCTACTGTAAGAGCCGTCTGTTTGGGGATGAATGGTGTCGATTTTTTGCTGACAGTGGAGCTTTCCCGTTTAAGTTGAGGGTTCTCCTTCATCACCGGTTGTTTGATTTTGTTCAGCGCGCTCGGTTGCGTCGGTGGAATGGGTGCTTGCAATTTTGATATTAGCCCCTTTGTATCTGTGATGTTATTGGGCGCACGGGACAGCGTATTCAAAGGCTTGGCTTTTTGCTCTTCGGGTTTTGGTTGATTTTTCTCAACTTTTGGTTGATCTGCCTGAACCGCATCTTCCCATTCTTCCTGCATTTTTTGTTGGGCTTTTAATTCCTTAACTCCCTCGGTTGAGGCGGGTAGAATTTCTGGAACGCTAGCCACTTCGCTTTCTTTAATATCCCCTGGAAATTTTACGATTGCTGTCAATCGCGATACCATGCCGGTCATCAGTTTGTGCAAATTGAGTTTATTGGTGACATACTCAAGCGGCGCAAACACTGCGGCTGTGATGCCTGTGGGTATTTTCCCCAGTCCCTCAAAATCTTTTTCCCTTTGCTCTGCTTTCCACAAAACCTCCCCCGATCGGGTGTCGATCATTTGGACGGAAACGCCAAGTTCAATGGAGGAATGGAGCACCCAGTAAGAACGCTCAATTTTGTCCACTCGTCCCAAGACAACTGCATCGGCACCCAATAATTCAGCAAATTCCATGGGGTTTACGCGTGAAAAATTTTCAGGATCTTTCCAACCTTTCTTTTCCAGTAAGGAATCAATGAGGTATGGCTCCATCAATGTGAAATTGGAGTCTTGCAGATTGGCGTACAAGCTTTGGCGAAGTAAGTCGGCAATTTCACTCTGTCCCATTTCCGCTGTTTCAAAAGGAAGAATAGCTACTGTTTGCAAAGGAGACAGTCGCTTTAGATTGCCGGATACTTTGGTTTTTAACTCCACGGCACAAGCTGAAAATCCCATGGCAAGGATAGCGAGGATCAATAGTTTTAAAATGTTCAAGCGATATGCGTGCATCACGACTCTTCTCCTCGTACCGTAACCAATGCGACCTTGTAAAATTTCTTGCCTGTGATTCCTTTTTCGTTCCTAAGCGTTCCAATGATGAAAGCATTCAGGATATTGTCTTCTGGCTTAAATAAATATTCGCCTTCATAAGTTCCCGGCGACGTTTCTTTCATCGCAATTCCAGACCGCCAGCTTCCAATGTCGAAACTCGCCTCCATTCCCGGTTGACCAAACACGCTGACGTGAATTGTTTCTCCAGGATGTACGGCGCGACTGGATTTTAAGTTTGCCTCAATGCGAGTGATCATCGGCAACGCTGTCTTGACTTTTCGTGTGTCCGAGGGGTTGGGGATTCCTTTCATCGCCTGCATGGAAAAACTTTCCGCTGTTTTGTAAAAAGAAAGTTGGGCGTCTGTGTTTGCCATTTGTCCTTTTACCATTGTCACGACCGAAGGGATAGCAATGCCGGAGTACGACATTTCGCTATGGTCTACATCCCAAAGAGTTTCGCCAGTGCGTAAATCCAGCATTTCCAATTTGGCGTTTATCGTTGTTTCTGCGTGAATCCCACCCGTAAAATTATTCGCATCCCAAATAAATCCCTTAATCAGGGCATCTACCCCGAGAATTGTCCTCCATTTCTCGGCTGAAATATTTGGAATGTCTTCTTCCTCTATTTTGAACTGTTTCAATCTGCGATCGACCTCTTCAATGTCCATATCGTCATAACCCAGGTAGCAAAAATAGTCGAAGAACACTTTCCTGAATATTTTTTGAGGTTCTTCCTGAGTTTCTATCGTTTTAGCCAGCCTGAAGGGGAGGATGGCCACCGAACGAGGGTAATCCTGAAAACTTTTAACAGGTTGCCGGACTATGACCTCGGCTGTTCCACATCCGCCTAGTAGAAGAGTCAGGCCAAGAATGCCTGCCAGAAAAATCCGATAGGATTGCACTCGGGGGTTTTTGAGCATATTAAGAATTAAAATTCAAATGGTTATGAGATTTCTTTGCCGCCTTTAGGGTTTACTAATGATATGAATCTTCTGGCTATATGTCAATTAATTAGTGTAAATTTAAGTAAATTATTATTGTTATTGTTCTATTAGTGTTGGGCTATTTTCAGGCTAAAATGCTTCTAAAATCGTAGCTTGAGGGGCTGTGAGAGGCAGGGATAAATGAGGATTTTCAACCAGGTGTTTAGGGCAAAATATTCAAGGTCTGTTGGGTCTGTTGATTTTGAAATAAAAGGACTTATCAAAAGTTTGTTTGTAGTGGTGCTGAAATCGCCAAGGCAGACGCAATGCAGGGCGAATGATTTCCCGTTTTATTAACTTAAGATTCCCGATAGCAGTTGATCTCCTCTTGATCCTGTTATTTATATCTGTTAATTTTATGAAAGGGCAGTTTTCATTTTATCTTTTGAAAAGGATCGTTCTGAAATGGTTAACATGAAATTAGCAAATTGGCTCTGTCCATGGTTTTTAGTGGTGCTTTTGTTTTTGGCCCCCTCGATGGTTTCCGCTTCGGCAATCACCGATGACCTGAAGACTACAATCGACGCTGTTATCAAGATTGTTACAGACCCGGTTTATAAAAAGGACTCTGTCGCGCGTCGAGAGAAACTACGTGAGTTATTCGGCAAACGATTCAACTACAAGCAAATGGTGATCCGTTCCTTGGCTAAAAGCTGGGACGAACGAACTCCAGAAGAAAGAGAGCAGTTCATTGATCTGTTTCGCCAGTTGCTAGAGAAATCTTACGCCGGCAAACTAGAATCTTATAAAGATGAAAAAATCAATTACCTTGGCGAACAGGTAAAAGGTCAATACGCTCTTGTCAAAACTGAAATCGTTCGTAACGATGCGACCATCGACGTAGACTACAAGCTGTACAATGAAGATGGTGAATGGCGGGTTTACGATTTTGTGATCGAGCGCGTCAGCATGATTCGTAACTATCGCTCACAGTTCACTAAAATCATTCGCAAGGATTCCTATTCCGGATTGGTTGCCAAGCTGGAAAATAAGATCAAGGACATCGAAAGTAAGGATGGGGACGACTCGCTTTAAGCGGCGCGTTGCCAACTTGTCTACCTCTCACAGGTCGCTCTGATGATTGAAAGCTCAGCTCCCGCAAGAATTGACTTTGCCGGAGGTACGCTTGATATTTGGCCGCTCTACCTTTACTTTGGATTGCCACCCACCCTCAATGCGGCGATTGACTGCTACGCTACCGCGCGTTTGATACCCAATCCAGGTAGCAAAGCGATTGTTTTGGAGTCGCGTGACTTGGGCATCCGCGAGAAATTTTCCTCTTTTAAAGCTTTGCCCGAAGGCAAGCATCCTCTGTCTTTACTGATCAAAACGGTCAAATTTTACGAGCCTAAAGAAGGCGCAAGCCTTGTCACCTCCTGTCAGGCCCCTCCGGGTTCGGGCATTGGTGGTTCCTCTGCCTTGAACATTGCACTGCACGGTGCTCTGAAAACCTGGACGGGACGAAAAATGAGCCGCGAGACCCTGCTCACCGTTGCCAAAAATATTGAAACTCAAGTGATAGAAGCCCCCACAGGTTGGCAGGATTATTTCCCCGCCCTGTACGGAGGCGCACTTGCCGTTTTACCCGGATTAGAGACGGTGGGCTATAGCAGAATTCCCATTGATTTAAACGAGATGACGCGTCGCTTTGTTCTCTGTTACACCGGCGAGCCGCGCCGATCTGCAGTCAATAACTGGGAAGTCATGAAAGATGCCCTCGATGGCAAAAAGAGCGTTGTCAGGAAACTGGATAGCCTCCAGCAAATTGCAAAAAAGATGGAACCGATTTTACGGAAAGGGAATTGGACAGCCCTCGCCTCAGCACTCAAAGAAGAGTGGGACGCGCGCAAAGCATTGGCCCCCAACATCGCAACCGTAGAGATGAAAAACCTTATCAAATCCGCCAAACGCAAAGGTGCGCTGGTTGCGAAAGTTTGCGGAGCAGGCGGTGGCGGTTGCGTCGCTTTCATGGTCCCACCCGAAGCGAAAACTGCTGTAACAAACGAATTGCAGGCAAAGGGTGGAACCGTTCTCCCCTTCCGTTTTGTCAAACGAGGCTTGCAAGTAAAATGCAACCGCAACACCCGCCGCTAGCCAGCGTGACGCTGGATCTGAATTGAACGATTGAAACCTCCACCCCTCGGCGGTAATTTTTTTGATCGCGTTCTAACTTTTTTGAAAAGTAGAGTCCCTTGTATCCCACGCTATTGAGATGGTCATACGTGAAAGCTGAGGTTCTTCCCCTTCTATTTCGTATAGATTGAAGGATTAATGTTCTATCTTGTATGGTGAATGCGAGAAATTTGGGGTGGTTTTTATGCGTGTGTTGGTGAATGGGTGGTCTCTGTTTTTAGAGCTTAATCCTTTGAAAAATTGGGAATTCGGTGTAACATATGTGTATCTATAAACTCTCAAGTAGGTCTCAATCTAAGGAGGTTCTCCTGTGGCGATAGGCGACAAACTGCGTTTGGGCGACGTTCTGGTCAAGGCGGGTGCGATCACTGCTGATGAGTTGGGCAAAGCACTCAAAGCTCAACAGCAATACAACATTCCCTTGGGTAAGGTTTTGATCAAATCAAAACTTTTGACCGAAGAGGCTCTGGCTTTGAGTTTGTCGGAGCAACTCAATTACCCTTATCTCGACTTGCAGGTTGTTAAAATCGATCAGGAATCGATTCGCAAGGTGAATGAAAATATGGCACGTATGCATAAGTTGGTGCCTGTTTACATCAAGGATGGGAAGTTGGGTGTCGCTATGGTCGATCCATTGAATATTTTTGCAGTGGATGAGGTGACCATTAAAACGGGGATGGATGTCGAAGTTAATATTGCTACAGAAACTGACGTTCTTCACGCGATTCAGGAACATTACGGGGTAGCGGCATCGATTCAGGCGGCGGTGCAAAGTTTAAGTGCTCTGGATGAGAAAAAGGAAGGTGAGAAGGCCGTGTTGGAAGAGGGGGCTCTTCCTACTGCGGAGTTGGTGGCAGATACGCCTGTCGCCAATCTGGTAAAGATGATTTTGACTCAGGCTTTGGATGATGGTGCCAGTGATATTCATATCGAGCCGGGTGAAACCTTGACTCAGATCCGTTATCGTATCGACGGCGTTTTGTTCGAAGCGGCTCGCCCGCCTAAAAGTCTGGAGTCGGCCCTCATCTCACGTATCAAGGTCATGGCGAATATGGATATCGCTGAGACGCGAGCCCCGCAGGATGGTGGATTTGGGGTGCAGTTGGGTAACAAGAAGATTGAGCTTCGTGTTTCTACTTGTCCGACTGTTTATGGCGAAAACATGGTGCTCAGAATACTTGATAAAAGTAATTTGCGGGTGGACCTGGAAAAGTCGGGTCTCACTGGTGCCAATCATGAAAAGGTCGAAAAACTACTAGGCAAGCCTTACGGGGTTATTTTGGTAACGGGTCCGACAGGAAGCGGAAAGACCACGACGCTTTATGGCGCACTTCAAAAGTTGAATACGCCTACAAAAAATATAAAAACCATTGAAGATCCTGTGGAGTATCGTCTTCCCGGGATAAGGCAAACTCAGGTGAACCCCAAAGCCAATATCACTTTTGTGACGGGCTTGCGGTCTTTGATGCGGCAGGATCCAGACATCATAATGGTAGGTGAAATTCGTGATAACGATACGGCTGAAATTGCAGTGCAAGCGGCTTTGACCGGTCATCTAGTACTCAGCACCTTGCATACTAATGATGCGCCGGGCGCAATCGCTCGTCTCACGGATCTGGGAGTTGCTCCCTTTCTTCTTGCGTCTTCAATCATCGGAGTGGTTGCCCAACGTCTGATAAGGACCATTTGTGTTAATTGCAAGGCACCCTATACCCCAACAGAAGAAGAGTTGAATGAATTGTTTCCCAAGGGCAACAGGGAACCGGTTGCGTTGATGAAAGGGAAAGGTTGCAAGCAATGTAAAAGAAGCGGCTACAGCGGTCGTATGGGTGTGTTTGAGGTTTTGGTTATTGGTGATGATTTGCGCGATCTTATTTTAAAAGGAGCGGCACCTATGGAAATTCGCGATTCGGCAATTGACGAGCAGGGAATGATTACGCTTCGACAAGATGGAATCAATAAGGTTCTTGCGGGTTTGACCACAGTAGAAGAACTCAATCGGGTAACTTTTGCTGATTGATAGTGACGGGTCTAATTATCGGCGGGTGTTCTTGTGATAGGGTTCGTCGGTCATTTTAATTTATATTCTGGGAAACTTGAACTTTTGATAAAACAACCCTCTAAGCGAGCACAGCGTTGGTTCGATTTTTTATTTCGTAAGCGATCGACTGCCAATCCCTTCATTATCATTCCCATTGTTGTGGCATTGATTGGTTTCAGCTCGGGTTTTACGGCCTTGGTTTTCGTAGAGCATTATAGAGATTTTGGTGTTCTTAGCCATCTCCAGGCACTTCAAGTGGAGACGCTTTTAGGAGGAATACGTTTCGAGGTAGTTATCTTTACTTTGATCGGGGGCTTGGCGGGGCTGGGAATCGCGTTTGCAATTCACAATCCGATGAAAAAGATTATGGAGGGAGCCAGGCAAATTGCGGGTGGTAATTTTAGCTCTACCATTGACATCGAAAAATTGGACGAATTTGCTTTGCTCGGTCAAGATTTTAATAAAATGGCGAGTTCCCTCAATAAGTATTTTACCGGAAGCATTGGTTCGGGCTGGTTGATCTTCGATTTGAGCGGAGTTGTTATTTCAAATGATAAAGGGGCTGAGAGACTTCTGGAAGTATCACCAGGAGAGTTGTCTTTTAAAAATACAGATTGGATTTCTCGGTCGGCTTCCCTGAGTCCCGAATTTAAAGATGCTGTTGAATCGGGCATAAAAGACCAACTTGAAAATGTCGAGTTGGCAATCACTGGAAAAGACAAGGGAGGGAAAGCACTCGACCTCAGTCTGTCAACCGTCTTGCTCAAAGACGCAGGGGGAGGGGTGTTGGCCGTCGCAGTGATATTTAAGGACCTTGCTGATGTGGGAGAAATCGCAGAACGTGTGCAACAAGCGGACAGGTTAGCCGCGTTGGGCAGTATGGCGGCAGGGTTGGCACATGAAATAAGAAATCCACTGAGTTCTATAAAAGGTTTGGTTCAACTTCTGGACGAACAATACGAACCCGATCATTCTGCTAAATCCTACACCAAAACAATGACTCGTGAAATCGACCGATTGGATGGTGTGGTGTCCAATTTGCTTAATTTTTCCCACTCTGGATCTGAGGAAAAAAATACATGTTCTCTTGCCGAGATCATAGATCAAGCGACCATGTTGGTAATGGCGGCATCGAGCAAACGGGAAATTGTTCTAACAAAAATACTTCCCTCTGACCTGCCTGTGGTTTGGGGAGAAGAGGAAAAATTGATCCAGGTCTTTATAAACCTTTTCCTAAATGCAATACAGGCGACTCCCGTTGGGGGGCGCATTGAGATAGTTGGGAAAATGAAGTCTGCGGAGGACCCGGGCGACATCGTTCAAATTGAAGTCAGAAATCAGGGCGAGCCAATAGATTCTCAAATTCGGTCAAAAATATTTGATCCTTTTTTCTCCACAAAAAACGAAGGCACGGGTTTGGGGCTGGCAATCAGTCATCAAATTGTTACAAAACATAAGGGGCATTTATTCGCCGGGCGAGATGGCGATTTCACTGTATTCACAGCAGAGTTTCCAGTTTATGCAGAGGGTGGGCAAGTGCTGAAAGGCAAAACCGAGTAAGGTCGAAACGGATGCAGTGTTTTCCTAAACAAGCGACAAAATATAATGGCAGAAGATAAAATACTGGTGGTTGAAGATGATGAAGGAGGGCGATTTTTCTTATCTGAATTTTTGAAGAAAGAGAATCGGGACTTCGTCGCTGTTGGAGATGGAGAAAGTGCTGTTCGTGAAATGAAAACAGGCGACTTTCCACTGGCTATCCTCGACTACAATTTACCAGGTATTGACGGATTGGAAACCTTCCGCCAACTTCGCGAGATCGCTCCTTCTATCGAAGGCATCATGATAACCGCATTTGGAAATAAGGATTTGGCGATGACTGCGGTCAATGCAGGTATTCTCGATTTCTTTAACAAACCTCTGGAATTGTCAGAAATTCGAATTGTCGTTCGCCGGGCATGGGAGAGGGCGCAGTTAAAACGAGAAGTCAATGCACTTAGAAACTGTGTTCGTAGTCAATTTGGATTGGATCGAATTCTTGGCTCCAGCCCAGGTATCCTAGCTGTAAAGGAGTGCATTGATAAAATTGCGGAAAACGATGTTTCCGTCTTGATACAAGGTGAAAGCGGAACAGGTAAGGAATTGGTTGCGCAAGCTTTGCATTACCTCAGCCCAAGGTGCAAAGGGCCTTTCATAAAAGTCAATTGCGCCGCATTACCGGTGGACTTACTGGAAGCCGAATTTTTTGGGCATGAGAAGGGTGCCTTTACAGGAGCGATTAAAAAGAAGCGTGGAAAATTCGAACTGGCAAGCGGCGGAACACTGTTTCTAGATGAGATCGGCGATATGCCACCTGCGACGCAAATGAAAATATTGCGCGCCATTCAGGAAAGCGAGATAGAGCCAGTTGGCGGGGAGCATAGTATTAAGGTAGACATTCGGCTCATTGCCGCCACTAATAAAAATTTGGAACTTGCAGTGCAGGAAGGTGAGTTTCGTGAAGATTTATTTTATAGGCTCAATGTTGTGAACCTGAAAATTCCTCCTTTGAGAGAACGCAGG
>JAJDBG010000141.1 GCA_029261475.1 Nitrospinaceae bacterium | reverse complement strand
GTCAGATGTGCTGGCAACGAAGGAACCTGCAGGCAGGGTCCATGTCAGTCCATCGACAGTGACGATGACGGTTTCGGAAGTGAAGTTCAAGCCATCGCCATTAGCGAACTCGCTGAACGTTCCCGAAACTTGCAACCAGTCTTTAGGACCTCGGTCATTGTCTTTGTCTTTATCTTTGTCACCATCGTTTTTATGTTTCTTCAACTTGGCTTTGGTGACAGAAAGATCAAGAACGAAAGGTTCGATCGTGACATTTTGTGTTGCAGAGGAGCAGTTGCCCGCCGCATCACAAGCCGTCCAGGTGACTACCGTGGTAGCGTCTACAGGGAATCCAGCAGGTTGATCGCTGGTGATAGAAACAACACCTACCGCATCGGTAGCTGTTGCCGTTCCCGTATTGACAGGAGTCAAGGGACCCGTTGCCGCTGTGGTGATATCAGCCGGAGCTGTGATAACCGGAGCGGTGGTATCGACGATGGTGACGTTTTGAGTAGCGGTGCCACAATTTCCAGCCGCGTCACAAGCAGTCCATGTGACGACCGTGGTGGTGCTAGCGGTGTAGTCAGCAGGAGCGTCGCTGGTGATGGAAGTAACGCCAACTGCATCGGTCGCCGTAGCGGTGCCGATAGCAACTGCCGTTTGTGGGCCGGTAGCTTCAGTTGTTACATCAGCCGGAGCCGTTACAACAGGAGCGATTGTGTCTTGTACCGTAATGCTTGTTGTTGCAGGAGCAGAATTAACGGTACCGTCGTTGACTACCAACGTTACGTTATTCGTTCCAGCAGGCATCAGAACGGTAGGTGTTGCGCCACTTGCTGTACCGAAAGGTCCCGTCCAGTTGTAGGTCAGTGGATCGCTGTCAGGATCAGAAGAACCTGTTCCGTTCAAGGTTACATTGGAACCTGTAGGTCCATCTTGTTCTACCGTTTGGTTTGCGCCAGCGTCTGCAACAGGAGGTTGGTTGGCTGGTACCGTAACGGTGAAAGAAGTTTGACAAGTTTGATTTCCACTATCGGTAAACGTGAGCGTTGTCGCAAACGTTCCAGGACTTGTTGGGGTCCAATTCACTGTTGCCGTTGCAGGGGAAGCTACGCTGGAACCCGTTGCAGGGGTCAGAGTCGCACCCGCTGGGAGACCCAGATGGTTTACTGTGATGTTAGCACCTTCAGGATCGGTACCCGTTGCAGAAATAGAGAATGCCTGACCCACTTGTACTGTATTGTTTGGCGTGCCATTCAAATTACAAGTTGGTGGATCGTTGTTCACGAGGCCACCATTGACTTCCAGAATGACGTCCAGAGATGTTCGCAAACCACCTTCGAAGATGGCTACTTGCAGAGCGTGCTTGGATTTATCTGCAAAGTTAGTCGCATCCCAATTCAATACACAACCGGATGTGACTGTAGCGAGGGATCCGCCAGTGCCTACAGGATTGGGGATAGAAGATTCAGCGAAAGTCGATTGTCGACAGGTGATGGCTGAGCTATCTGGATCGGCTACGACTAGATTGATCGAGTTGGGACCTTTAGCAACCTGTAGAATAGGTGGCAAAGAGGAAACCGATGAACCCTGTTGACCGTTTCTCATGTCAACGATTGTCTGCACTCTCCAATCCGCATTGGCGGCATTTTGCAGAGAACCGATTCTGCAACAACTGGGCGAAAGTTCTAAGGTGTAAGGCCCTGCGGTCGGGTAGGTATGAGTAAAGGTATTCTCATAAATCTCTACAGCTTCACCGCTCAAGTCGGTACCCGAGAAAATTAAAGTTCCAGCACCTACGGAATTACCATCCCCAAGATTAACGGCAGATGGGCAACAACGCCAGTACTGTTTGATTGTGATGTTGACAGTGTTGCCGCTAACACGTTGCCATGTCAGATGGCCGCCGCGAAAATGCGAGGCCATGACGTCGGATGCCATGATCGACAACAACGCCAAGGCTAGCACACCGGCCCAAACACTTTTTAAAGTTAATGTTTTTCTCATGAAATTTCCCTCTCCTTTATTTCTTTGTAATAAATGTGTCGCTTGCCTAATCATATTTAATCGAAAGTTTATTGCGGGGGGTTAGTTAGCTAAAATGCCTTTGATCTGAGTAATGATACTCAGCGCACCGGCTTCGTCGCCTTGACCACACAAGTTATTCGCCTGTGCCAACATGTAGTTCAGCTCATAAGCCAAATTAGCATCTGTCACGCCAGCAATTGCCGCCGTAAGATTAGCAATTTCGGTCGCGCAGTCAGCGGCGAATGCAGGGCTTGCACATAAGGCCATTGCCAAGGCGCAAAGCGTTAATAAAAGTATTCTTTTCATAAAAGTACTCCTCCAAAATTTAAAAAATATTAACAAAAACACTGCGAAGCAGGGCCAGGCCAATGCTTGCAAAGTCAACCTGATGGTGCCAATGTTATTCGACGGTTGGCACTATTTCATACATTAATTTTTTAGTATGCTTGTAATTCAGTGGGGTAAAAACAGGTAAGAGAACCTGTTTTTTTAAAGGCATTCAAATTCACACAAGGTTTCCTTATAATCCCTGTTAATTCAAATGTTTTAAATATGCCTTTATAAACTTCTGGTAAAGGACATTTAAAAAAAAGTCCACACCTCCCCACCTAAGATTAAGGGGTAAATGTAATTAGCGCAATAAAAAAATTATAAAAAATATCATTTATTTACACTTTTATAGTTTCTGAAATATTGACGGCTATAGCTCAGTCAAATTCGTTCAAATGTATTTTATTGAGGATATTTGGGAGGGGTGACATTTTAATGTAGAATAGGAGATAGATGGGCTAAAATAAATCCATTTATTCAGGGTTATTAATGACTGAGCATTCTGGATAGTTGTTTTCCTAACAATATTTTTGGGATCAATTTATGGATGTGGAAACGATAAGATTTTCAATTTTTCTGGGTGTATTTGCTTTAATGTTGGCATTGGAAGCTATTATTCCACGTCATTCGACGGTGGATTCCAAACCGAGGCGTCTGGGGATCAATCTGGCTCTCACTGGAATTGATATTTTGGTGGTGCGCTTGTTTCTGGGAACTGCTGCTGTGGGTGCCGCGCAATTTGCAGAAGTTCAGGGTTGGGGTATGTTGAACTGGACGGAACTACCGCAAGTTATTGAAATATTTATGGCTATTGTTTTTCTGGACTTTATGATCTATGTGCAACATGTTGTTCTGCATATGATCCCTTTTTTCTGGCAATTTCATAGAGTGCATCATACCGATCTCGATTTGGATGTTTCCTCTGGATTGCGTTTCCATCCCGTAGAGATATTGGGATCCCTGTTATTCAAGATAGTTTTGGTTTTTTCCATCGGGGCATCTCCTTTGGCGGTATTGATTTTTGAGGCTATTTTAAACGGGATGGCGCAATTTTCGCATTCTAATATCAAGCTGAGAGATGATTGGGACGATGCTTTGCGTAAAGTGATTGTGACGCCAGACATGCACCGTATCCACCATTCGGTTGAAGTCAATGAAACCAACTCCAACTATGGCTTCAATCTCTCGGTTTGGGATCGTTGGTTAGGGACTTATATTGCCAATGCAAAAAAGCTCCAACCGGATATTGTGATCGGTGTCCCGGAATTTCGAAGCCCTAAAGAAGTCGGCCTAGTAAAATTGCTCCTTCTGCCCTTTAAGCGAGAAGGAACGTCCTATTTTTCAGGAGATATTAGATAAATGCTTCCTCCATTGACCAAAATCATAGCAACATTGGGACCTGCTGTAGGGCAAAAAAAACAGATCAAAGCATTGGCTCAGGCGGGTGTGAACATATTTCGCCTCAATTTATCGCATGGCGTACATGAAACGCTGACCGAATGGATCAAATCCATTCGCGAGGTCGAAAAGGAGTTGGACGTTTACCTTGGCATTTTACTTGATTTGCAAGGTCCTAAAATGCGTGTTGGCAGAATAAAAGGGGGCAGTGTTCGTTTGCTTAAGGGCGACACTTGTGTTTTTACGACAGGTAAGGCTGCGGGGGAGGAAATTCCCGTGCAATATGCAAAATTTCATCAGGCCGTATCCACTGGAGACCGCGTTTATTTAAATGATGGGCAGATATGTGTTTGCGTTCAAAAAGTTTCAGGGAAACGGGTTGAAGCGAAAGTCATTGCGGGAGGTACTTTGTCTGATTTCAAAGGCATCAATTTGCCCGATGCAGAAATTGACGAGAGCCCTATCACAGCGAAAGACCGGAGAGATCTGGAATTTGGCCTGAAGGCAGGCGTCGATTTTGTGGCACTTTCGTTTGTGGGGCGCGGTCGAGACCTTCAACTCTTGCGTCGATTGATTCGCTCGAAGGGTGGGACCGCTGAAATAATTGCAAAAATCGAACGTCGTCAGGCGGTCGAGCGGATGGAGGAAATCATTGAGGAAGCAGATGCCGTGATGGTTGCACGTGGCGATTTGGGAATCGAAATTCCACTGGCCGAGGTTCCCGTCATCCAAAATCGTATTATAAAGGCATGCATTCTTAAATCGCGTCCAGTGATTGTGGCGACTCAGATGCTGGAATCAATGATCGAAAATGCCAGGCCTACTCGGGCGGAAGTGTCGGATGTGTCAAATGCAGTTATGTCAGGGGCCGATGCGGTCATGCTTTCTGGTGAAACGGCAGTGGGAAAACATCCGATCGCAGTGGTGAAATTGATGGCGGAAACGATTCGTGAAGCTGAAAATTTTGTTAAAGACTCAGGCGGAGACCAAAGGTCGAATTGGGAAAGCTTGCAAAATCTTTCCATCGCAAGGGGTGTGGCTTTGACGGCTCAGAGAATGGCGGGTTGGTTGAAAGCTCAGGCTTTGGTGGTTTTTACGGAATCGGGTGGAACTGCGAAGACGGTTTCCTCGTTTCGTCCTACAGCATCTATACTGGCTTTCACATCCAAAGAGACGCAAGCCCGACGGTTGGTTTTAATACGTGGGACTATCCCATTCGTGGTTGATAGCAAAATAAGCTTTATGGAAGATATCGATGAACTTTTTAGATTGATAAAAAGCAAGCGTTTGTTGAAAAAAGGGAATAGGATAATTATCACAGCGGGACTTCCTTTGGGGCACCCGGGCTGGATCAATGTTGTTCGTGTGGAGACTCTTCCTTAGAAAGAGTCGAGGGTTTTATGTCGCTTAGAAATTATATAATTGCTAGCGTTGTGGTTTTTGGGTGTACGGCCATCATTAGCTTATGGCAACAAAAGCGGGGGACTCGGGAAGTCTTGAAAGTATTTTTTCAAGTGCTTGCGTTTTTCGTAGTGCTATTGGGTGGGGTGTTTATTTTGGCTAAGGTATTGCACCATTTTGGAATTGCACAATCGGGATTTTTTATATGATGCAGAGTAATATGGAGTTTTCGCCCTTTATGTTTTTTGTTTTGGGCTTTGCGTATTTGGCCATTTCATTTTGTTTGGGAATGATGCTTCATGCATCCCTGATGTATGAGGACCAAAAGGGGATTAAAAAAGAAAGTAAAATTGGCTGGATACTGAGTATGCTAGCGGGGGCGGCAATTACGGGGTGGATGTTCTATTATGGTTACTATGTGAACTTTGGTCGCTGAAAGAGCTTATTTTTAAAACGACCGTATTTGCTGGAAACAGGGGGCAACATACGTCTCTTTTTGAGTATGAAACGTGAGCACCCCTCCTATACCCCATTAAGTCCTACTTTTGAGCAGGAGTATCAACTCAACCTGCCAGGATATCTATAATACGAAGGCAGTCGTTTTTATAGTTGAGGATTTCTACTTGATCCTCTTCCGGCAAATCGTCTTCTTCGCTTAGATTTTCGTCGATCAACTGAATTGCATCGTTGAGTCCCCCAGCGACGAGATCCAAATCGCTTTCTGTCAAAGAATAGATAGAAGGATTTTTGTTTAATGATTCGAAAATCCGTGTGTATTTATCTCGGTACTCGAGAGTAGATATTCTCCGTTTGTCCGAAATTTTCCCTTTTAGCTCTATGTTCATATCTGAAATGGCATCATTCAGAGCCATTTTGATGATTTCGATTTCTTTATCTGTGATTGTTGCGAGGGATTTCATTGCCTGATTGCTCTATTCGTAAGGGTTGACTTCTTTAACGTTAAAAGGATGGGCCCACCAGGATTCGAACCTGGGACCGACCGGTTATGAGCCGGGGGCTCTAACCAACTGAGCTATGGGCCCGATATAATATATACTTCCTGTCATTCGCTGACAGGAACAAGTGTTTTTCATAAGTCCATTCTATCGGGAGAATGAAATGCACCTGTGTGACTTTAACCTTCCAGAAAACTGCGCAACTTTTTGCTCCTGCTTGGGTGTCGCAATTTTCGCAATGCTTTGGCTTCTATCTGACGTATGCGTTCTCGAGTTACTGAAAAATCTTGCCCGACTTCTTCGAGAGTATGCTCTGAATCCAGTCCGATACCAAATCGTTTTCTCAGTACTTTTTCTTCTCTGGATGCCAGAGTAGACAACACTTTCAGCGTTTGATCTTTTAAATTCTTTTTGACGACTGCATCTACGGGAGACATGATTTTCTTATCTTCAATAAAATCTCCCAGATGGCTATTTTCTTCCTCACCAATCGGTGTTTCAAGGGAAATCGGTTCTTTCGCTATTTTTAATACCTTTCGAACCTTATCAACGGGCAAAACCATCTTCTTGGCTATTTCTTCGGGGATAGGTTCTCGCCCCAATTCCTGAACCAAGTGCCGGGAAACACGAATGAGCTTATTGATAGTTTCTATCATATGCACCGGAATTCGAATAGTGCGTGCCTGGTCGGCAATGGCTCGGGTTATCGCCTGACGAATCCACCAAGTTGCATAAGTACTGAACTTATAGCCACGCTGGTATTCAAATTTGTCGACGGCTTTCATCAACCCAATATTTCCCTCCTGGATGAGGTCGAGAAACTGGAGTCCGCGATTGGTGTATTTTTTGGCGATGCTAACCACCAGACGTAAATTAGCTTCGGCTAGCTCCCGTTTTGCAGTTTTGTCTTTAACCCGACCACGAGCGACGGCACGAACAGTGGCCAACAGCTCGTCCTTGGACGTGGAAGTTTCCTTTTCGATTTTCTTCACTTTTCTACGGCCTGATTGAGCCATTTTCATGTGATTGTCGTACTGGATGCGGGTGACAATTTTTCCTGAGGGTATTTTAACGCTTTTCTTTTTAGCCCAATTGTTCGCCAGCTTTTTGATATCGGCCAAGCTGATTTTCAAATCTTTTTCGAGTTGTCGCTCCTGCTTGCCTGCCACTCGGAATTGTGCGGCAATCTCGTAAATTTTCTCAATGATATTATCCATAATATCGGGATGAAAATTGAAATCACGCAGACATTCGGTCATGACTTTTTGTTGATCGGCTTGTTTTTGCGACCAGCTATCTTTGGACTTCTCTGGCAATTTAGGTGTACTGAGACGATCGTTGATTTTTTCTAGTTTTTGATCCTGGCTTTTAAAATTTCTGACTTGTTTGTAGAATTTTTTGATGACATCTTTCTCAGTGTGAATCTTACTTTCTTCATTCTCTGAGGTTTTGATCACGTCAAAAATATAAAGTTCGTCATTTTTTACCCGTTCGCTCATAGCAATTATTTCGCGGATAGTGATCGAACAGTTGGCGACTGCGAACAACACCTCGTTCTGGCCTTCTTCTATTAGCTTGGCGATTGTGACCTCGCCTTCACGAGTCAGCAGGGAAATAGTGCCCATTTCGCGAAGATACATTCTAACTGGATCGTCAATGCTAACGCTTTCGGCCTTAGTGATTGTTTCATCTTCAGAAGGAGAAGCGTCAGCGTCACCGTCTCCGCCATTATCCTTGGAAGCGATGAGTTTCTCTCCTTTAGCGGCACTATCAACAATGATAATGTCATTTTCGCCGAACAGGTGCATCAAATCGTCAATCTGCTCCGGGGCAACCACATGAGAGGGAAGCACATCATTAACTTCTTCATAGGTAAGAAAACCTTTTTCCTTACCATGCATGATTAGTTGATTGATTTCGGTTGCATCCGAACTCTTGGCTTGACCTGGCAATGAGGTTGTATCACCTTGATCTTGTGTGCTTGATTTCGTCAACGAAAAATTCCTTTCAAAGGTTTTGTTAGCTTGCTCGAAGAGCTGTTTCCAATTCCTTAAGCTTGATTTGAAATTCCTGGGATTGTTGAATTTCTCCTGCCTCGATAGCGCGGTTTCTCAAGCTCTTCAAATTCTTTATTTTTCCTTCGGCCGAGGCTCTCTTTACGGCTGCGATACAATCGACCATAGCCTGCTTTGGATCGTCAAATTGTATGGGAGTCAAACCCATTTGAGTGATTTGACTTGCCACTTCGGGATCGTCGGTCATGTCTAGCACGCTGTCTATGCGAATTGTTCGGCCGTCGGCAACCATTCCATATAATAGGTCTGCGATCTTATGCATTCTTGTGTCGAGAAATTCTTCAAGCGCGACCTTGGATTTTATCGTTTCTATAGCGTTTTGACCACCAGAAAGCATTAGATGTGCCAAGTATGTTTCGGGATTCATCTTGCTTGGAACGTTTTCTTTATAAGCTTCCATTTTTGGACGTTGTAGATGAACGTTTTTTTTCATTTCTGATAGCAAGGCTGATTCATCCAGTCGCGCTCTTTCTGCAAGAAATTTGATCCATTCTGCCCGCTCCACTGAATTGCGGATTTTTGCCAACAGTGGCAGGACATGGTTGGCGATCTCTGTTCTTCCTGCAGGATTGTTGATATCTCCTTTGGAAATAATATTGAGGATGTGAAATTCCAGAAAAGGTTGGGCTTCTTTAACTTTTTGCAGGAACTGCTCACTACCATTTTCCAGTATGTATGAGTCGGGATCTTGCCCATCAGGCATTATCAGTATCTTTACCTTCATTCCGTGATCGATCAAAAGCTCAAATCCCTTAAGCGCGGCTGACTGGCCTGCAGGGTCAGAGTCAAAAACAAGGGTGACATTTTCAGACAAGTTCTTTAGCAACAGGATTTGTTGAGAGGTCAGAGCTGTACCGCAGGTGGCGACGGTGTTTGCAATGCCGTTGACTGTTGCCCTGATTTGGTCAAAATATCCTTCTACTAATAAGGTTGAGTCATTCTTACGTATGGCTGATCGAGCCTGGTCCAAACCAAAGAGATACCGGCTTTTTTTATAGAGCAGTGTTTCGGGCGAGTTTAAATACTTGGGAATATCTTCATCTTTAATGGCTCTGCCAGCGAAACCCACGATCACGCCTTGCTGATCTTTTAGTGGGAAAATAATTCGATTTCTGAAGCGGTCGTAATAGTCGTCCCTATCTTCTTTTTTCTTAATTAACCCGGCGAAGTCCATTTGCGCACGAGTAACTTTCGACATTTTCTCCAACCTGCTTATCAGTGCAGACCAAGAGGGCAGGGCATAACCGATCTCATAAGTGTCCAATGCCTTTTGATCAAAGCCTCTGGCATTAAGGTAGTCTCTGGCGATTTGGCCTTGTTGAGGATTCCTTAGTTGATCTACAAATATCTGACAAGCGTTTGCATTGATGCTACGAACGCGCTCTTTCTCGCCAGGATCATAATTTTCATTTCTTTTTGGCTCAGGAAGCACGATTCCTGATTTTTCTGCCAAGTGTTTGACGGCATCTACGAAAGAAAGTCCCTGTGTCTCTCGGATAAAATGGAATACATTACCTCCAGCACCACAACCGAAACAATGGTAGACCTGTTTTTCGGAACTGACTGAAAAAGAAGGCGTTTTTTCAGGGTGAAAAGGGCACAAGCCTTTAAAAGAATTCCCTGCCTTTTTTAGGCTCACAGTCTCAGACACGATATCTACCAAGTCGGAACGGTCGCGGATATCGTCTATAATGGTGTCGGGAATTGAATAGTTCAATGTTTCGAGCGGGCCAGGCCCTGTAAAATACTAGTGAGCATCTTCCTTCGCAGTAAGACTACGAGGGAAGGAGCAAATAAAATATTCTTCTTTGTGGATTTTACTGTTACTTGTGGAGAGTCTCAGTGAGAGATTCTTTATTGCTTTGATTTATTCCGACTGTTAATTCATAGTTTAGCCGGCCCCAATTATCAGCCCGTCAAGTACTCTAATGCTAATGATTTTATCAATGCGCTTTCTGCTTTTCCTTTGAATTCGGGAATGGCAGATTTCATGACTCTTCCTAAATCCTTTGCGTCCTGAGCATCGGTTTCTTTAATGATTTGTTGAATGCGGGCGCGTAATTCTTCCTCGGGAACTTGTTTTGGTAAATATTCCGAGAGAAAGGCTACCTCCTGCAATTCCTTTTCCTGTAATTCTGGACGATTGCCTTTTCCAAAAAGTTCTGCAGCTTCCTTGTTCTTTTTGATCTGCGTTACAATCAAAGATACGATGTCCTCGTCTTCCAGTTCCTTATGGACCTCTATTTCTTTGTATTTAATAACGGATTTAAGGCTACGAATTGTATTGAGTTTTAAAGAGTTTTTGCCTCTTAAAGCGGTCTTTTGGTCTTCTTGAAGTCGTTCTTTTAAGGTCATCTGTCCCATTCTTAGTTCTAAAGAAAGAAATATACGTTTCTACTGTGGTTTTGTCAATGGCGTGAGTGCGATTTACCAGCTAAAATCGAATAATAATTCAGCGACGGCCCTTTCTTATTTAGTTTCTTGTGAAGAAGCTAGATAAACTTGGTGAACCTCTTCTGCTAATTTGCCGTGCAGGTAAATATAAAACCAGCGCTTACCGGTTTCTTTGAATAATTCCATCGCGGCTGTTTTTAGAATTGCTCCGGGATGTTTGCGCACAGCCTTGTACAGGATTGAAGATACTTTCACCGCTGTATCGAGTTTGTATTTGTCGACCCATTCTTTGACGTTGCTTCCTTGCCATTGGTCGGCAAAACCTTTCGCCTTAAGTAAATGGGACACACGCAAACGAAACAAATGCCCTGCCGCAGAATGATTCCGAAGTGATTCCACGCGGTCTAGAAGCCTTCCCGCTGAAACCGTTACATCAATTAACCGGGCTTCTTTCAAAGGTTCGTGGGACAGTGGGTGGTGCCAACGGGCAATGTTTTCCGCTAAAATGCGGTAAATTTCCATTGCGCGTTCTTTCTTGAGAACACTGGTTTCAAATAGGAGTTCCTTGCGTGAATCATTGACAATTTGCTGTAGTTCGGGAGGTAGGCTTGCCGGGATTTCTGGATTGACGACTCCATCGAAGCGCTTCCAGATATTTTCTTCCTCTATTTCGGCAGGATTTTTGTCGATTTCCCGGTACAGTTGATAGGCGGTTTCCCCTGCCAGCAAGGTCCAACGTATTAACAGTTGCTTGAGTGCCAGGCCTCGGAGCCAATGAACCAACATCTTCATTATCCAGAAGCTGATATCCATGAACCGGATGATGGTATAAATCCAGTTCAAAATCGTTCCCATTCGGTATTTATGAAAAGCTTGACCTGAGCGAGACTGATCCCATTTTTTCTTCTTTTCCCATGCCTGGGAAAGCAAGAACAGGTGACGTAAACGCAGATTGAAAATTGCAGACGCGACTTTACTTTGAGTCCATGTTTGAGTTTGATTTCTTATGAAGAGAAGGGCGTCAAGAAGTTTTCCGAGTCGAACTTCATCCTCGGGTGTGGAAGAGTTTGGATGGTAGATGCTTGCCACTTCGCGAGCGAGTTCGAGACTGCGCTTAGGAACGTCTAGATCATCCAGATCAAGAACCCATTTTTTACGCAGGGTTTCTACATGGGCGATTACAATTTGCAAGGCGCGAGCGTCTTCTGGGCTAGCCGCTGCATCGCTCATATCCTTGAGAGCCTTGAGCTTTTTCTTTCCTGCCCAAAGGGCATTCAAAAAGTCCGCACCGCCCAGGCTAAAGAAAATTGCACCGAAAGCAAGAAAAGTCAGGCCTATGTAAAGCCAGTAAGATTCAATCATTCGTCCGTTACGTTAATGTAGCACCCCCGGTAGGGGGGTGGTATAGTGAGGAGTCTTATTGGATTATGTGCTACACATATTCTATGCAGATTGAGCACAATCGCAAACTATTCTATTCACAAGAGATGTTTTCTTGTCACAGGACTTGGCTTTATAATGCAAAATATTTGGAATAGTTTTTTTTCTTGCAAGCGTTACCTGCATTTATTTTTAATATTTCCCCTGGCTCTGATGGTTGCCCAATGCGGAAGTGAACAGACGGCCGCTGAATATGTCGAAGGGGGATTAGAATTCACTCGTCAACAGGAGTATAGGCGGGCGATAGATGCTTTTTCCAGTGCCATTGAAATAGAGCCTGCTAATATTTCAGCCCATTATGGATTGGGAGGCATCTACAATGCGATAAACCAACTGGAGATGGCTGAAGAGTCATTCAAAATTGTTCTCAAGCTAGACCCTACCCATTATAACGGACTTTACAGTTTGGGTTTTACCTACGAATTGATGGGGCAGAAAGAAAAAGCCCAATCCTACTATGAACGCTCTAACCGACTGAAAGAAAAATGGCAGGCGGTTTTAAAAAACAAGCCCGAAAATTCTTAAAAATTCTTTTTGTTCTGGCTCTTGCCGTGGTTTTCTTGTGGGGCTGTAGTTCCACATTAGGCAAAAAGAAAAAGCGGCGTCAAGACTCCGCTTCTAGACAAAAGCATTTTGCGAAAAAAAAACATCGTAAGAGAAATGCGCCTGCGGAACGGCGAGCAAATCCTCGCAGTATGGATGATTTGTTGGATGATTCCTCCAGTCCTGCCGTGCAATGGATTTTCCCAACACGTGTCAACGAGATAGACCGTTCCGTGATGATCCTTGTCCCTGCCGGTGAATACCTCCTGGGTCCTGTCGGAAATTCAAACGCTTTGGCAGAAGGGCGAATTCAGCTACCAGATTTTTATATAGACCGGGCAGAGATAAGTGTTGAACAATTTCAGAATTACGATCCTTCGTATGATGAAAAAGTTTTTAATAATGGTGAGAAATGCCCCAGTTGTCCCGCGATGGGTATTCCCTGGATGGTCGCGCAGAGTTATTGCAGGTGGGCCGGCAAACGTTTGCCCACCGAAGCGGAATGGGAGGCCGCGGCACGCGGCGATCAAAATTCCAAATGGCCCTGGGGCTCTATCTTTGACCCCAACAAGGCCAACCTTGAGGGAGATGCGGATGGTTACGCAGGCCCAGCACCGGTGAGATCATTTCCCGCAAGTCCTTTTGGGACTTGGGACATGGCGGGCAATGTGTGGGAGTGGGTGGCAATGCCCTATGAGCCTAGACCAATACCCGGGAGTGGTGGAAAATTGACCGCTCAAATTGTTAAAGGAGGCGGTTGGTCTTCAAATAAAGACTCCGCACGAGTTTCCAGCCGTAATCCTCTGCCTCCAGATATCAAAAATCCAAATGTTGGATTCCGCTGCGTTTTTTCTACAAATTTATAATTTTCCCTAGAGTCAGTCTTCAGAACTTTCCCAGGCAGAATATCCACCGATCAAACTATAAGCTTCTTTGAATCCCTGATTGGCAAAATAAACAGAAGCCCCTTGGCTTGAATTGCCGTGATAACAGCAAACGATGAGAGGTGTCTCTTTGTCTGTTTTTTGGATAAAATCATTCACATTGTCGTCGGACAAGTGAATCGAGGAAGGGATGTGGCCTTGTGCGTAAGAGCCAGGATCGCGTATATCCACCACGTTGGCTTTTCCCTCGGATAACATCTCGCGCGCTTTTTGAACATCGATTTGTTTTAATTCAGGCATGTGTTGTTCCTCAATAAAATAGGTATTTCTGGAATCTTTAAAAACTGAACTTTTAGATATCTATATTTTACATTATTTTCTTTTCAATCGTAATTGCTTTAAACTAACATACGTTTGTGTGGACTGAATAGAAGGTGTTTCTCTCGCAAGGTATTTTTTGTGTTTCAGGCGGAAACTTTTGAAGTCGGTCTAAATAGTATTTAATCAAGATTTGACCCTAAAATATTATGACAGAAAATATAGATTCCGAAGCTCCAATTGTTCCGCGTGAATTTACAAAGGAAGAATTGGCAGAAATCATAGAACAGCATGGAAAGTGGCTCGCCAGCAAGGGCGCGGAGGGTGCTTGTGCCGATTTACGAGGTGCTCAGCTCAAAGGAGGTGTGCTCATGGGGGCTAAGTTGAGCCAAGCTCAACTCGAAGGAGCCTACCTGTATGGGGCCTACTTGAAAAAGGCTGATTTGGAAAAAGCCAATCTGCGAAGTGCAAATTTGCGAGGTGCTAATTTAAGATGGACTTGCTTGAAAAACGCCGACCTGCGCGGTGTTAATCTCGCCCGCGCTGATCTTTTACACGCAAATCTGGAAGGGGCTGATTTGCGCGATGCCAACCTGAAGATGGCCGAAGGCATTACCTCCGCTCAGCTTGCAACAGCCAAGACCAACGATTCTGAAAAATCGTCTATCTGAGAAAAAGATATTTTAATATCTTTTTGCCAACCAACGGGTTTTACCGGCAAGACCCGGGTATTTAATATACCGGGTTGTGGTAATAATAATGCGCGTCTTCGCCAGGGCGGATAGAGTAATCGGGTAGGCTGGAGCAATGCTCCAACGCAACTTTCCAGGCACCATTTTCTTTGGTGAAAACGTAATTGCAAATGCTATGTTGGCGCTCGTCTGTGTCGGTACTTTTCGACGTGACGCTGATGAGCTCGTCTGAGACGAGATAACCAATCTTATCCCCTGTATCTCCGGTAAATACCTTGCGAGTGTTCTTGCATTTCATTTCCCTAAAGTCAGACAACATTTGCCGATAATCTTCAACGCGGTGCTCCAGTAATGCTCGCTTATCGTCTTGC
>JAJDBG010000140.1 GCA_029261475.1 Nitrospinaceae bacterium | reverse complement strand
CAGTGATATTTTGCAATTTTTATGATTTTATTGCGTCTCACAAGCATTCTTTTTCCTCGTAATGCAATCCACGATTGACATCGCAGTGGGGTTTTCTTATCCTTATATGTAGTTGAAGTTGTTGAATGTTTTTGAGTTCCCTCCAAAGGAGTGTTGAGTGTTGTTGCTCGACATAAGTCTCCTCCATCAGGATGATCAAACTTCTTTTACTCAAGAGGTTCCTTTTAATTAGTTTCCCTAAAAGCGTATCTAAAATTTATACCGGGTTGAGAACTTGGATAGCTGTTTATTGAGTTCTAAAAGTTCGGGAATAATTTATTGTTATGAATTCATTTTTAATCAACGGCCCTGCTGGCCAAAGTAGAGGTTAATGTGGAAATCGGATTGAACAGCTCATCAATGGGAGTGGTCGAATTGATCATGCATTCGGGCCCTGTCGCTAAGTTCGTTTTGGCGGTTCTGTTTATTTTTTCAATTTTATCCTGGGCAATCATTTTGCAAAAGATGAGTGCCTATAGAAACTCGCGCAAGCAAGACCGGGAGTTTTTAACGCAGTTTTCTAAATCCCGAAATTTGACGCAGGTGAACAAGCTTGCTCTGGAAATGAAACACAGTCCTGTGGCGCGCGTTTTTTTAACGGGCTATCGGGAGTTGTATGTTTTTCAGGAATTGGCGAAGAGTGAGAGAGAGGGTCAGAACAAGCCTGTGGTTCCGGGCGTTCCTATGTTGAATGCTCTCGATCTCAAAGGCATTGGCATTGCTATGAACAAGGCGATCAATCGCGAGATCGAACAACTCTCGCATCGTTTGGAATTTTTGGCGACTACGGGAAGTGCTTCGCCCTTTATCGGATTGTTTGGAACGGTTTGGGGGATCATGCATTCCTTCAGTGTCATCGGTCAGCAAGGTGCGGCAAGCATCGGCGGTGTGGCCCCTGGCATTGCAGAAGCTTTGATCGCTACAGCGGCGGGTTTGGTTGCGGCGATCCCGGCGGTTATTTTCTTCAATTATTTGAACGACAAGATACGACTGTTCACCAGTTCGATGGATGATTTTTCGAGCGACTTTCTTTATCTCACCGAGAAAAACTGGTCGATAAGTGCCGATGAATTGACCGGCTACGATGCAAACTCATGATGAAGCACTATTGATCTGATGGCTACTGTTCAAACATATGATGAAACATTATAAAAATATGGCAACCTCTCTTTCTGGAAAATTCAATGCGTTACAGACGGCCTTTGATGTCGGACATCAACGTCACACCTTTCGTAGATGTCATGTTGGTACTATTGGTGATCTTCATGATAACGGCACCGTTGATGAAACATGGAATGAAAGTGCAGTTGCCGAAAGAGTCCATCACTCCATTGGAGAGCAAGAAAACTTCACCCACTGTCACTCTGAAAAGTAACAAAAAAATGTTCTGGGGCGAGGAAGAGCTGGACAGCTTGCCAGCACTGATGGACAGGATCAAGGAGTTCAAGGCACAAAGTGAGGATGGCGAAATCTATCTGAAAGCAGACAAGATGCTGGACTATGGATTTGTGATGCATGTTATGGCTTCGATCAAACGGGCAGGTATTCAAAACATAGGCATGGTGACCGAACCTTCGGGAGCGTGAGGGGCGATTTGGATCAGACAGCGGATATTAACCGAGCGCTAGTCGGCTCCGTTTTTTTTCATTTATTTATTTTGGCACTGGCACTATATATGCCCAAGTATATGCCGCAACCGCCTATGCCGGTTGCTGTATTTGAAGTGCAATTAGTGGACGCGCCACAAGTTAAAAAGGCGGAAGAGCCTGTGGCCGCCGCTCCTCCCAAGGTAACGCAAGAAAAAATCAAAGCAGAGAAACCCGTAGCAAAGCCTAAGCCAAAGAAACCGGTTGCACCTGCAAAGCCAGCTAAGCCCGTTTCAAAACCTCCAGCTCCTGTAAAAAAACTTTCGAAGGTCAAGCCGATCGTCAAGCCTTTGAAGACGCTCAAAAAAGTAGCACCCAAGAAGAAGCTTGGAAAGATCCAATCGATTGCTAAACCAGTGCCTCAGCTTTCCGCAAAAAAAGTCACTCCAGTTGAAAAAGCAAAAGATAACAAAGCACTGGCACTCCTCGACAATATTGATAAAAAAAAGACCCCGTCGCGGATAGAGGAGTTGGATCAGGTGGCGAGTTTGCAAGCTAAAACGCCGGTGGCGACAAAAGATTCCGTTGCCTTGAGTGATAAGTTGAAGACATTAGAGGAGGCAAGGAAAACGAAAACGGTTGATCAAAAAGTTCCATCCAAGCTCATTCCATCAGAAGCCAAGAAGATCGAGCCTTTGATAAATAAAAGTGAGAAGCCTGCGGAAGTATCGCCTCTGGAACGTTTGTCTGCACTGGAAGCATTGACAGATATGGACCAGTTGGCTGCTTTGAAACCGGCACCTGAGTTGAAGTTACCTGACTCAACGGAAAGTTTGGAGAAAACAGAAATTCCCGAATTAGCTCCTTTGACCTTGTTCAAGGAAAATAAATCCGATGCTCTCGATTCGGTGGCTCAAAAATTGGCAAAGCTGGAATCGTTGGAACCGGAAAAGAAGATAGAACTTTTGTCGCCTGTCCAAAGCCCGGTTGCGAATCAGGAATACTCGAGTAAACTGAGAGAAGTGGAGATTTCCATTTCTACAAAGGTGGTCATTCCAGAAAGTTCGAGACTGCCTAAAGACACACCTGTTACAAGTGGTTCCCCGTCAGGCACAGGAAAAACTTCCAGTTCGGAAATGGAGAAAATCCAGGCACTTTATGTTAGAGCCGTCGAAGAAAAAATCATGTCGAAATGGAAGAACCCATTGGCTTCAGAAGAGAAGCAGGTTCAAGTCTCCTTTTATATTTATCGTGTGGGTAAAATTGATGCTCCACGATTGATTAAAAAGTCGGGTATCGGAAAATTGGATTCGTTGGCTGTTCAAGCTATTTTGGACGCTGAACCGTTTCCTGAGTTTCCTAAGGAGCTGGCTTTGACAAATATGCATTTAACTATCAATTTTACATACAAGCTGGATAAATGATGAGGTTATGATGAAACAATGGTTTTCAGGATTATTCATATGCTGGATTTTGATCCCCACGATTGCATGGTCGCAAGCAAACGTTCAAATAGATCTTCAACGCACCGTCAGGAGCAAGATGTCTGTTGCCATTCCCGACTTTGTAATGCTCTCGGAATCTCCCGAACTGACCAGTCTGGCCGATAAAGAACTGAAAGTTTTTGAAAATGATTTAGAACTCTCTGGCTTATTTGCAACACAAGGCGACATTGACTTGTTAGCTAAGGCCGAGGATATGGGTGAGGTGGATTACCCTGCCTGGCGACAGAAGGGAATTCGCTGGTTGGTTAAAACACAAATAGATCTGGACGTAGAAAAAAATATCGTTAGTTATGTTTTTCGTTTGTTTGATATAGATCACGAGAGCTTTTTATTTGGCAAGCAATACAAAAGCCATGTCAGCTTCTCACGCAGAATCATACATCGCTTTGCAGACGAAATGGTTTTCCAGTTAACGGGAAAAAGAGGCATGGCCGATTCGAGGATCGTCTTCCTGAAAAAGTGGATCAAGCAGGACAGGTCTTCGCCAAATAAAAAGCATGTTGTTAAAGAATTGTTTGCTGTGGATTTTGATGGCAACCGCGCGAAACAACTGACTTGGGACGACACCATTAACCTGAGCCCAGACTGGTCGCCCGATGGCAAGTGGATTTCCTACACAACTTTCCAGTTGGTTGAAGGCAAGTCGAAATCAAAAAATCCAAATTTAGTGATGATTGATTCTACCGATGGGAAGGTTAAAAAAAGTCTTCAACGTTTGCCGGGTTTGAATGCAACAGCGGCTTGGGCACCCGATGGAAAACAAATTGCGCTGACTTTAAGCAAAGATCAAAACTCAGAGGTCTATATCCTGGATGATGAATTCAAACTCAAACGCTTGACCTGGCATTTTAATATCGACACCTCCCCTTCCTGGTCGCCCGATGGAAAGAAAATTGTTTTCACCTCGGACCGAGCTGGAGTCGCTCGACCTCAGATATATATTATGGATGCGAAAAAGGGAGAAAAAGGCGGGTTAAAAAAAATAGCGAGTGGTTCCAATTATAACGACGATCCTGCCTGGTCGCCTGATGGAGAACGAATTGCGTTCAGCTCTCGCACCGATAATGGCTTGCAAATCAAAATCTACAATTTAGTGGAGAATAAAATAGAACAATTAACAACCGGACCCTATGAAAATCAGGATCCCACTTGGTCGCCCGATGGACGTTTTATAGCCTTCACACGGAGCAGCAAAAATAAATCCGATATCTATATTCAGCGATTGGGAGATAAAACAGCACGGCGTGTTTCTCCACCAGCAACAGCGGGTGCCCAGTATTCAGCACCTTCCTGGTCTCCTTTGCCTAAATAATCTGACGTTTTATTTAAAAGCTAAAATTTATCAATACATTCTTGTTTCAAGAGAGCTCAATAGGAGAAAATAAAACAGCCCGGGTTTTTCGATGAAAATATACTGATAGGTGTAATAAATTCAAATATTTACATATGTGAAATTCGATAAACCTGCGGTAAATTAAGGGTTTTCCGGGGTTCAGAGCATTTTTACCGCTGATACTCCTTTTAAATCAAAAGTTTTGATAATTCGGAAGTAATAAAAAAAATTCTAAAAGGGTTGAATTATCTTCAGAAGTATATTAAATTGTATAACTGAACCCCTATAAATGACTGATAAAAAATGAATAATTTAATAGCTTGATAATCTTTTTGAATAATTTTGAATAGATAGAGCGAAATAATAACACCCTGAATACATCTACTTGATAAGGAAATTTATGAGTAAAAAACAATGGTTTAAGACATTTATTATTGTCATCTCAGTTGTGTTGACATCAGCTTGTTCTAAAAAGTTACTGCCTCCTGAAATCGAAATGGCAAGTGGCGCAGGCTCTATGTCTGAATCGGGCTTGTCCGATAGTTCTGATGAGAGCGATGCTTCTGATAGCTCTTTAGGTGGCTCGGATGGGTCTTTTGCTGCTGATCCACAGATTGAAAAAGGTGGAAGTGGCCAGCCCAGTATTTTTACCGAGAGTAACGTAGACTCAGGTGGCAAAGCACTTTCGGGCGACTTTGATGGAACTTTTGATTCGGCGGGCGGTAATTTGTCGGGTCCAGCTTCCAGAAACTTTGGTTCGGATGGAAGTTTCAAGCAACCCGGTGATGGCTACTACGGTCATTATGCTGCAGATGGTAGTACCAGTGGTTTTGAGAAAAATGCTACAGATCTGAGTGGTGCTGGAAACGCAGACGGTTTCGGCAATGGCGGTGATTTGCCTCTCAGCGACCGACGTGACTTTGGTTCCGGTGCAGGTCTTGAAGAGCCTGGTGATGGTTATTATGGGAAGTACAGTGCGGATGGGACACCTTTATCTCCATCGGCTTCAGGTAGTGCTGCTTCTGGTGGTCATCACGACGCAACAACGGGTGCCAATCTTGGCGCTCAAGTACAAGAGGGAATTCAGGAAGCACGGCTTTTGCCTTTCAAGTCAACAGCTAGCTTGGGCGATGTTTATTTTGGGTACGACAAATACAACATTGATGGAAACTTTATGAATGTTCTTCAGCAAAACGCAGGGTATTTGAAGAAGCGTCCTAATGTAAAAGTCGAGATTCAAGGGCATTGTGATGAGCGTGGCACGAATAACTACAACATTGCTCTTGGAGAGCGACGTGCTAATGCCATCAAAAGAAAATTGATGTCTCTTGGAATTGACGGTAAACGATTGCATACCATCAGTTACGGTGAAGAGAAACCCTTCTGCTTTGAAGGCAACGAAGCTTGTTGGCGCGAAAACAGAAGAGGACATTTCATGGTTACTGAATAGTTCTTTTATATGTAGCCGCAGTCGTTTTTGTTACGATTGCGGCTACAATTTTTTTGCCGGTACAATAATCCCCATTGGTCCGGTTGTCGTCCGGTTATCCCCATCCTTTATTCCCGTTCTGCGGGGTGTCTCTCTTTTTTCTCAATGGTGAACAAATTGAAAACAATGTCTGCTGGCTGGATCCGCTGGATTCTACTATCTTCCTTTGTGCTTTTTCCTGGCGTAGCTTCTGCCCAATTGTTTGGGGGCGATGATAAAAAATGGGAGCAACTTTTTTTTGATATAAAAAAAATCAATTCTCATTTGGTGGATTTAGAAAAAGGCAGATTGGTTGCGATGGAAGCTCTTCAAAAAGATGCGGTCAGACAAATTGAAGAATTAAAGAATATCTTTCCCGGTTTCCAGGGCGGACTCAATGACAACCGCACGGGCATTGAAAACAACACTCAAATTTTGAATGATACTCTGAGTCGGATGGCAGCGCTTGAAACGCAATTGAATAACAAGATAGACAATCTCAACGCTTCTGTTACGAGTCGTTTTGAAAATCAGATTTCTTCGAATGTTGATTTTAGAAAAGAATTGGTTGATAAATTAGGTCAATTGAAAGAAGGATTGGCTTTTGATTTTGAAAATTTAAATAAAAGCTCCAGCCAAAACTTTCAGAGCTTTTTACAAAACAACCAGGAAGTTTTGGGAAAAATTATAGCTTCCTTGAATGCCCAAAGCCAAAAAGTGGATGAGGGTCAAGCTCGCATGGATAATCTGGTGAGAAACGACCTCATTCCAGCCCTCAATCAGGAAGGGAATAACAATCGAGCCGCCTTATTGGGAGATTTGGAAAAGTTGCGGGTCGGCATTGAAGAGGCACTCAAGACGCATCAGTCAGGACTGAATACGAATAGAGATCAAATTCAGACCAATGTAAAACAGGTGGCTGATCTTAGCGTTGGCATGCAAACCTGGAACGACAAACTGGTCGGTATCTTAAAACAGAATCTCCAAATCAATACACAAACCAGAGAACAAGTAGATGGCGTAAAAAAAGGTCTGGATGAAACTGGAAAAACCATTGGCTCTGTAAACGGTCAATTCAAGCAAGTGGCTGACGCTATCAATACGCTGAACAATCAAGGCCAGGTAACAGGGAACGCGCTATTAGTCATTCAAACAGGCATAGCTAATCTCGAGAATGCGGAAAAATCAGCGGATAAAAAAGTCGATCAGTTGCTTTTGTCTTCTGGAGAAATGATCAAGCACGATCTGGCTTTGGAAACAGCCGTAGCAGAGAATCGTGCACAAATGGCACTCTCCAATGACAAATTGACGAAACTGATTGAGATTTTAAAATCCATTGCTCAAGAACAAAATGCTCTACAAAAAGTAGTGGAAGCCAACAACTCTGGCACCCTTCTAAAAGAAGTTGCCGGGCAAGTGAAGAATTTTGCAGACTCGAACCTCGATACAAGCAACAAGATATTACAATCACAAAATCAATTGGTAGCCTCGCAAAATAGTTTATTGCAAGCGAATCAACAAGGCATGGAGCAAATTCTGCAGGAGCAAAATGCGCTCAATGAAACCAGTAAACTGGTACTTCAATCCCAAAATGAATTAGTCACCTCCCAAAATGAACTTTTGAAAAGTTCACAAGGTGGAAGTTCTGGAGGAGCGAGTCCGGCACAAGTAAAAGAGATCATCGACCGATTGGTTGATTTGCGTAACAAGGGCAATTTGAATATTTCTATCAATCAGGATATTCAGAAAACTTTGAAGACCATTGCCAGCGGTTCTTCAAAACCTTAATGAACGTAGATCAGCTCTTATCGTTCCCGCCTGGCGGGCGGCATTATGGCTAAATCCTCAACATTTTTTGTTTGTCAGAATTGCGCTCACCAATCTCCAAAATGGATGGGGAAATGCCCTGGTTGCGGTGACTGGAATACTCTTGCAGAGGAATCCACTCCTGCGCGTTCTTCCTCCAAGCATCGCCCGATGCATGGCGGTAAAGAAAAAACTTTTCAAACTCTGGCCGAGATTCAGGTCGCCTCTCAAGAGAGCATGGCGACGGGAATCAGCGAACTGGATCGAGTCCTCGGTGGTGGCTTGACACCCGGCTCTCTGGTATTGATCGGTGGCGACCCGGGCATTGGCAAATCGACCCTGCTATTGCAAACCTTGGCTCGTTTTGCGCAAATGGGGAAGAAAGTTTTATACATTTCTGGTGAAGAGTCTCCCTCGCAAATCAAAATTCGCGCTGTGCGCCTCGGTGCGGTTTCAGAAAATTTTGTGGTCTGCTCCGAAATTTGTATTGAGGATGTGCTCGGGCAAATCGATAAACTTGCGCCGCAAATGGTTGTGTTTGATTCGATCCAAACCTTCTATACCTCTGAGTTGAGTTCGGCACCCGGGAGCATCGGGCAGATACGGGAAACCGCTTTTAGAATTCTCCAATTTGTAAAAACACATTCTATCCCGGCGTTTCTGGTCGGTCACATCACCAAAGACGGTGCCATTTCTGGCCCCAAATCTCTGGAGCACATCGTCGATACAGTGATCTACTTTGAAGGCGATCCCGGTGCAGGCTATCGCGTTTTGCGCGCTGTTAAAAACCGTTTCGGTCCCACTCCCGAGTTGGGCGTGTTTGAAATGATCGACGGTGGACTGGTCCCTGTAGAGAATCCTTCCGAAATTTTCCTGACGCGATACGAAGAGGACGCTACCGGATCGGTCATTGTTCCCTGCCTCGAAGGGAGTCGCCCGCTTTTGGTTGAAGTGCAAGCCTTGGCGGTTTCCTCTAATTCCATCGGCATGCCTCGCAGGACGGCAACCGGATTCGATCAAAACCGATTGGCCTTGCTCATAGCGATCATGGAAAAAAAATTGGGCCTCGCTTTACAGGGCGACGATATTTTTGTGAACGTCGTTGGCGGATTCCGCATGTCAGAGCCAGCGGGAGACTTGGGGGTTTGTGCCGCAGTTGCGGGCAGTTTTAAAAACAGAGCGATCAGCTCCGACACGGCTGTGATGGGGGAAGTGGGACTCACCGGGGAAGTGCGTTCGGTGAGCCAATTAGAGACCCGCCTCACCGAAGCTTTGAAACTGGGATTCAAACGATGCGTGGTCCCGCACTCGGCAAAATTTAATAAATCCAAAAGTCTAAAAGATTTGGAAGTCATTCAGGTCAAAACTCTGGAAAATGCTTTCGATGTTCTGTTCGATTCGTGAGTGAAACTGAAACAATGCAGATGAATATTTAGCCAGATGAAAGTAGGATTGATCATACCCGCAGGGGGACAAGGCAAACGCATGGGACACGATCGTCCCAAGCAGTACCTGGAGCTCAAGGGTCAACCCATTTTGTGGCATACCCTGAAAGTATTTCAGGAAAGTGCAAGCATCGACTCCATTGTCTTGGCAGTTTCACAAAATGATGTTGCCGAAATTCGAGAACAATACCAGAACGATTTTGCGAAAATTCATCAAGTAACGGCAGGTGGCAAGGAACGGCAGGATTCCGTTTATAACGGTTTTCTCGCTTTAAGCCCAGATGTTGAATTGGTGATGGTCCACGATGCTGTTCGGCCTTTTGTGGATGCGACGATGATAGCTGAGGTCGTCAAATCAGCAGAAAGAACAGGCGGCGCCATCGTCGCCATTCCGCTCAGTGATACCCTGAAACGAGCTGACGCAGAGGGAAAAGTTGCGGAGACGATCCCCCGAGACAAGTTGTGGCGTGTGCAAACCCCGCAAGTTTTTCGTCGCGATATTTTTGCAGAGGCTTATGAAAAAGCAATCGCCGACGGTTTCTACGGAACGGACGAAGCTTCACTCGTCGAACGACTTGGAATTAAGATCGCAATCGCCCAAGGCTCTGCATTCAACATCAAAATAACCCACCCTGAAGATTTGATTCTGGGACAAGCCATCTTGCAACATTCACTGAGTGGCAATGACCAGGCTGTTCAGTAATCAAATTGCTTCTCTTTAGAATTTTCAGCATCTAAATGAGAAAGTACTGAATCCAATCCGTTCAAATAGGAGCTCATTATGTTAGAAGAAGGTTCGCAGGCCCCTGATTTTTCTGTCAACGATCACAATGGCAATCGTGTGAGCTTGCAGGATTTTAAAGGTAAGAAATTAACATTATGGTTTTACCCGAAAGCCGATACCCCAGGTTGCACCATCGAAGGCAAAGGTTTCCGCGACGACTACGAGAAATTCCAGGCAAAAAATACGGCGGTTCTTGGAGTCAGCGTCGATAACGAAGCAGACAACAAAGCTTTCGCCGAAAAGTTTTCTTTTCCTTATCCCTTGTTATGTGACACAGATCGTACTTTGTCGCTGGCTTACCACGCAGTGGATTCGGTGGAAGAAGGCTATGCCAAACGCATCAGCTACGTTATAGATGAAACCGGAAAAATCATTTCTGCAATTTCTGAAGTCGATACGAAAAGCCACTCCGGTGATGTTTGCTCTCGCCTTTAAAGCTCAATCGTAAATAATTTTTCAGATAGCGTTGCCGACCCTCCGGGTTGAAGGATACGGTATCGAAAGATTGTAAAATTGTTTTACGGAAAGCACTCTTTCTTACAGGGGCAGGCTCCTCGCCTGCCCCTGCAAAACCAAACCTTAAATTGTGGCCTAGCCCGCCTGGCGTTTGTTTTTTGAGTAGGGCAAGAGAATTCCTTTGAGCATCACACGCCTGAGGGTGCCGGGTTTGACACGAGAGTTGGCCTGGATATGGCTTCTTGCTTGCCAGGCTTTTGAAGCCCCTTTGAGAGCGTCCCACTTGGATTTGAATATCACCTCACATTGACCTCGCAAGGAATACCAAACAAGTGCCGCGAGATTTGCCAGAATATGTTGCGGCAGGTAAATCCAAAAGAGATGACCCGGCATGTTTTTTATATAGGACCAAACCAGATTGCGGTTGCCGTGGTAAACCGAAAAGTCACTGTCTCTTTCCGTTGTCCCTGAGCCGACATGGCGTATGCTCGCGGTGGAAACGAACAGGCAACGCCCTCCCTGCAAGCGTAAGCGAAAGGCCAGATCGACGTCTTCAAAATAACAGAAAAAACGTTCGTCGAATCCGCCAAGTTCAAGGAAATCCCTACGTCGTATCATAGCCGCCGCCGCACAGGGTGCAAAAATTTCCCCTGTAATGCGTTGGGTCCGGGATTCTTCAATGCCATGATCGCGGCGCCAGGCCAGCCCGCTGACATGGTAGGAATCTCCCGTGCCGTCTAAAATTTCCGGGTTGTTGTCCTGACACATGCGACTGCCAAAAAATGAAAATTGGGGATGGTTTTTAGCCGCCAGCGACAATTGTTCGAGCCAGTCGGGTTCGGCAAAGGCATCGGGATTCAAAAAAGCAATCCATTCGCAGTCATCGGCATGAGCGACGGCAAGATTATTTCCCTCAGCAAAGCCCTTATTTTCTGTTTGTTGTAGAATTTCTATGGATGGATAAGATTCGGAAAGGCCGTCGAGTGAAGAGTCTGTACTGGCGTTGTCTACGACAATGGTCCTATGGGGTGGACGTGTCTGCCGAGCGAGCGATTGCAGGCAACGGTCAAGACTTTCTCCCGCATTCCAGTTCACAATGACGACGGCTATTTTTTCTTCATCTGGCAAGGAATTGCTCTCCAATAGAACAGGTTCATTGATAAGGCGGATGTTTGGCCCTCATGCTTGCAATAATACATCCAAAGACCTATAATTTTTCAATATTTTGTAGTGTTCCCGTTTGCGGGTACATAAAATCACTCCACTCATCTACATGAAAACATATTTGGTCACTGGCGGTGCCGGCTTCATTGGAAGCGCATTCATTTTAGCAGTGTTGAAAGATACGGACTGTCGGGTCGTTAATGTGGACAAGCTCACTTACGCGGGCAATCTCGATAACCTTAAATCGATAGAAAACGATACGCGCTATAGTTTTCATCAGGGTGACATTTGCGATCGGGAGACGATTCGTGCTTTGCTCAAGGAGCATCAACCGTCTGCGATCATAAATTTTGCGGCGGAATCTCATGTCGATCGATCCATCGACTCACCCGGCGAATTCATTCACACGAATGTATTGGGTACCTTTGAATTATTGGAGTCGGCACGCGCCTACTGGCAAGAGCTTGAAGGTGAAAGGCGCGAGAATTTCCGCTTCCTTCATATATCAACTGATGAAGTTTATGGTGCTTTGGGAGAGACGGGTTTTTTTACCGAAGAGACAGCTTATGCCCCCAACTCCCCATACGCGGCATCCAAGGCATCGTCCGATCACCTCGTACGTTCCTATTTCAAAACATTCAAGCTCCCTGTACTGACGACCAATTGCTCGAATAATTATGGTCCGCGTCAGTTTCCAGAAAAATTATTGCCGCTCATGATTCATCATTGCATTGAAGGCAAACCGCTCCCGGTTTATGGCGATGGACTTCAAGTACGTGACTGGCTTTATGTGGAAGACCATTGCCGAGCTTTGATTCAGGTTCTGGAACGTGGGTGTCCCGGTGAGGTGTACAACATTGGGGGTCATAATGAAAAAACAAATCTGGATACGGTGAAAACTTTGTGTGCTGTCATGGACAAAGAACATCCCTTGCACAAGCCGCATGAATCGCTGATTGAGTTCGTGGCAGACCGACCGGGGCACGACCGTCGATACGCTATCGACGCAAGTAAAATTGAAAAGGAACTTGGCTGGACTCCGCAAGAAACTTTTGCAACGGGCTTGAGCAAAACCGTGCAATGGTATTTGAGCCATCCCGAGTGGGTCGAGCGCGCTTTATCTGGAGCTTATCGTGGTGAGCGGCTCGGTCTTGAAGCGACCTCTACGGAGGAACCATCATGATAAACAAGGGAATCATACTCGCAGGCGGAAGCGGCACGCGGCTTTACCCTATTACGCGTGCGGTCAGCAAGCAACTCATGCCGCTTTACGATAAGCCGATGATCTACTATCCGCTCAGTGTTTTGATGCAGGCGGGCATTGCAGATATTTTGGTCATCACAACGCCGGAATCTCAAGGCCAGTTCGAGCTGTTACTTGGCGACGGGAGCCAATGGGGAATAAAAATTTCTTATGCCCCGCAACCGAACCCCGAAGGATTGGCGCAGGCCTTCATCATCGGAAAAGACTTCATTGCTGGAGAAGGGGTTGCCTTGATATTGGGTGACAATGTGTTTTACGGTTCTGGACTTGTCGACAATCTGGAGAAGGCCCGTCGACAGGAATCGGGTGCTACGGTTTTTGGTTATTGGGTGCGAGATCCAGAGCTTTATGGTGTGGCTGAGTTTGATGATGCAGGCAACGTCATCAGCATTCGAGAAAAGCCGAAAGACCCTCAGTCCAATTATGCGATCACGGGACTTTATTTTTACGATCATCAAGTGGTGGAGATTGCAGAAAATCTCAAACCTTCTCCAAGAGGCGAACTTGAAATCACCGATTTGAACCGGGTGTATCTCGAGCGCGGAGAGTTGAGCGTGGAACGCCTCGGTCAGGGTTATGCCTGGCTGGATACAGGTTCACACGATTCTTTATTGGCCGCTGCAAATTTTGTGGAGACGATTGAAAAACGGCAAGGCCTCAAAGTCTGCTGTCCGGAAGAGATTGCTTTTGAAAACGGCTGGATTTCATCCGACCGGCTCGTCCAGTTAGCAGAAGAGCTCAAAAAAAATCGTTACGGCGAGTACCTCCTGCAATTGACGCAAAGAAAGTCGGGTTTCCGGCGATGACTTCAGTCTCCCTTTAAAGGAAGAATTTCTCGCCATGCACATCCTGCTCATTGGAAAAACAGGTCAAATCGGTTACGAGCTTCAAACCGCTTTGAAAGATTTGGGGCGTCTCACAGCCTGGGGACGCGAGGATCTTGACCTTAGCCAGCCCGATAGCATTGTAGAGCGAGTGCTGGCACTGCAACCCGATTTGATTGTGAATGCGGCGGCTTACACTGCGGTGGACAAAGCCGAGAGTGAAGCGGAACTGGCGATGACCATCAACGGTGATGCACCGGGTCAACTGGCCTCAGCGGCGGTTCAATGCGGTGCTGGCTTGATACACTATTCGACGGACTATGTATTCGACGGGACAAATGCCACGCGGCCCTATGCGGAAGACGATCTGCCCTGCCCTATCAATGCATACGGTCGCTCGAAGTTGGCAGGAGAACGCGCTATTTCTCTTGCCGGAGGGGCTTTCCTGATCCTTCGAGTCTGCGGGGTTTACGGCTTGCGCGGGAAGAATTTTCTGCTGACGATGCAGGATCTTGCGAAGCAGAAAAAAACTTTACGAATTGTTAACGATCAATGGGGCGCGCCGACATGGAGCCGGGTGATCGCCAGCGCGACTGCTGACACCATCCGAAAGATCGACACAGATAAACCGGCTGGTTTTTTGGAAAAATTGCAAAAGGTTTCGGGTGTTTATCACCTGAGCTGTGCAGGGAAAACCAATTGGTTCGAGTTTGCGGATAGCATCTTTAATTTATCCGGTCTCGATCCAGAGCGTTGCCCCATCCCCAGCGCGGACTATCCGACCCCTGCGAAGCGTCCCAGGCATTGGATGCTTGATAATGAAAAAATTAAAAAAACATTTTCCATTGAGCTGGACGACTGGAAATCCGTTTTGTCTGCTTGTTTGAAGGCACAAAGGGAGGGGAAAAAAATCCCGACATTTTCTGATTCTGAATTCACAGGATCGTCATGAAATACACGAAGGGCGTATTGAATAAAGCCTCGAACGGAGAAATTCCAAATAAATTACCTTTAAAAATCAATGGTATTTATTTTTTAGAATTTCAAAAACTCGCATTTTTAAACAGTCTCATGAGACCCATTCGATGAAGCGTTCTTTCAAACTGGCACTGGTGGGTGCGGGTTATTGGGGCAAGAATTTAGCGCGCAACTTTGACGAGCTGGGCGTTTTGCACAGCGTGTGCGATCCCGCAGAAGAAGTGCGTGAAGAGCAAAAGAAGCGCAATCCCAATCTTGTTGTCACCGAGTCGTTCACTGATTTGCTGGCTCAACCCGAAATCTCTGCGATTGCCATTGCAACACCTGCGGTCATGCATTTTTCGATGGCGCGCGATGCTTTGTTGGCAGGGAAACATGTCTTTGTTGAAAAACCTTTGGCATTGGCTGTTGAAGAAGGCGAGACGCTGGTGCGTATTGCACGCGAAAAAAATCTTGTTTTGTTTGTGGGACACATCCTTCATTACCACCCCGCCATTCGCGCTCTCAAAGAACTTTTGATCTCTGGCGAACTTGGTAAGATTCAATACATTTACTCCAATCGTTTGAATCTCGGCAAAATCCGTCGAGAAGAAAATATACTCTGGTCCTTTGCTCCGCATGATATCTCTATCATCCTTTCGCTAATGGGAGAAGAACCCGAGCAAGTCCAGGCAATGGGTTCCAATGTACTGCACCCGAATATTGCCGATTCGACATTGACACATTTGCGTTTTCCCTCGGGAGTTTCGGCGCATATTTTTGTTTCCTGGCTAAATCCTTTCAAGGAGCAAAAGCTTGTGGTTACGGGAGATCGGCAGATGCTTGTGTTTGATGACACGGCACCGCGAGAGAGCAAGTTGACGGTCTACCCGCATCAAATCCGCTGGCAGGGAAACACACCCGTGTCTGAAAAAAAAGAAGGACGTTGCATTGACCTTTCCGCAGAATGGGAGGAACCACTTCTTGCCGAATGCCGGGCTTTTCTATCTGCTCTTGAAGGCAAGAGCTATACGACCGATGGTGAAGAGGGATTACGCGTTTTACGTGTTCTTGAACGCGCTCAAAAAAGTTTATCTATAGTAAATCAAGATTTGACCCCGAAAAAGGAAAACCATTTTATTCACGACAGCAGTAGGGTGGATGAAAATTGTCAAATCGGTGAGGGCACAAAAATCTGGCATTATTCGCATCTGCTATCGGGTACTGTGGTCGGTGAAAATTGCACCATCGGGCAGAATGTGATGATCGGGCCCAATGGCAAAGTCGGATCGAATGTTAAAATACAGAACAACGTTTCTGTATACGAAGGCGTTATTTTAGAGGACAATGTCTTTTGTGGACCTTCTTGTGTATTCACGAATGTGATCAACCCGCGTAGCACGATCTCGCGACGTAAGGAGTTCAAAACCACTCGTGTTGGCAAGGGGGCGAGCATTGGCGCAAACGCCAGTATTTTATGTGGTGTTTCGATTGGGAAATACGCGTTCATCGGGATGGGCACTACGGTTTTGAGGGATGTTCCCGATCATGCTTTGGTCTGTGGCAATCCGGGAGTGTTGAAGGGCTGGGTCTGCGAATGCGGAGTCACTTTGGATGCTTCTTTCAATTGCCCTGCTTGTGGGAAAAAATTCCCTAAGTTAAAAATAAATGAAAATTTCTGAGTTCCCGTCATGTCGATAAAGAAAATTGAAAACAGGACCGCCAGAATTGGGGTGATCGGGCTGGGCTACGTTGGTCTGCCTATTCTTTTGGAATTTGGCAAGGCAGGTTTTCAAACTTTGGGTCTGGACATTGATCCTGAGAAGATTCGTAAGTTATTGGCAGGAGAAAGTTATATTCGTCATATTTCAGGCGAGCAGTCCCATGCTCTGATAAAGGAGGGCAAGCTTGAAGTGTCTGTCGATTTTAAAAGGATTTCAGAACTCGATTGTATTTTGATTTGCGTTCCCACTCCTCTGAATAAAAATCGTGAGCCAGATCTTAGCTTCATCCTGTCCACGGCCGGTCAAATTGGACCAAGTCTGCAAGCGGGTCAATTGGTTGTTCTGGAATCGACGGTTTTTCCCGGTGTGACTCGGGATATTTTAACGCCTGAGCTGGAACGGCAGAGTGGGTTGACTGCGGGACAGGATTTTTATGTCGCCTATTCTCCAGAACGAGAGGACCCGGCTAATAAAAATTTCAGCGCAAAAAATATTCCGCGAGTGGTCGGCGCGGATGATGAAATTGCTCGGCATATAGCCTGCACTTTGTATGGGACGGTGATCGACCAAACCGTTCCGGTCGCTGATTCTGCCACGGCAGAGGCGACTAAATTGATGGAAAATATTTTTCGTTCTGTGAACATTGCATTGGTCAATGAAATGAAAATCATTTTGGATAAAATGGGAATCGACGTTTGGGCTACTTTGGATGCCGCTTCGACAAAGCCGTTTGGGTTCATGCCCTTTCGTCCGGGTCCCGGGCTTGGCGGGCATTGCATACCCATCGACCCATTTTATTTGACCTGGAAAGCGAGGGAGTATGGCATTGCTACGCGATTCATCGAACTTGCTGGTGAAGTCAATGTGGGTATGCCTTCCTATGTCATGCAAAAAATTCAGAGCGGACTCAACCGTGTTGGCAAGAGTGTGAAAGGCAGTAAAATTTTGATCCTGGGTCTGGCTTATAAAAAAGATGTGGACGACGACCGCGAGTCTGTCAGCTATCGCATTATGGATCTTTTGCTGGAAGATGGGGCCGAGGTTGAGTTCAATGATCCCTTTATTCCTGCTGTGGGACAAAAACGCGATTACCCTCAATTTTTCGGTAAGAAAAGTGTGTCTCTGGAAAATTTGAAAGACTTTGATATCGCGGTTATTTTGACGGATCATTCGGTCTACGATTATTCTTCTATTGTCGAACAATCCAATATCGTTGTGGATACAAGGAACGCTTGTGGTACTATTCTATCCGACAAAATTATCAAGGCTTGAGCCTTTTATAACTTAAAATCCTTAACTTTTTAATATATTACAATGCAATTTTTGCTTCATTCAGACGTTCTATTACAATCTGCAAAAGACCCGGTATTTTTTCAAAATCTGCTGAAAGAATCTCAATCGAAAAATATTCGACTTTGGGCTTCGGCCCTGCAATCCTATCGCATTGCTTCGCAGGAAGAAGGCAAGAATGTGCTGGATGTATCGATCCTGAATCATACGGCGAAAGAATTGCGTGATTGTATGAAGGAAGCGGATTTCGATTCCGCCCTGTCTGTTTCTGCCGTTCGTTCTTTCAATTTTGATGGTTTGATCGCATTGGATGCAAAGGCTTTTTCTGCAACAGACATTCCGGTTTTTTCTCCAGAAGAAATCAGAGATGGATCGTTTGAGTCGAAAGATACATCACCCGCAGTTCCTTTGCTCGATCTGCTAGCGTCTTATCCCGACACACTTGAAGAGGTGGAGACTGAGATGGCTGAAGTGGTTCGTTCAGGACGGTTCATTCTTGGCGGCAAGGTTGAAGGCCTTGAGAAGAAAGTTTCAGAGTATTGCGGCGTTCCTCATGCTGTTGGCGTATCCTCGGGAACCGATGCTCTGCTGATTGCTCTCATGGCGGGGGGCGTTGGGGCGGGTGACGAAGTGATAACCACTCCCTTCACGTTTTTTGCAACTGTGGGAACTATCTCACGGCTGGGGGCGAAACCTGTATTTGTAGATATCGAACCCGATACTTTTAATATAGATCCCAAAAAGATAGAAGAGCGCATAACGGATAAGACCCGCGCTATCATGCCTGTTCATCTTTATGGACAATGCGCCGATATGGACGCGATCATGGCCATCGCTAAGAAAAAGAAACTTCTTGTGATTGAAGATGCGGCGCAGGCAATCGGATCGACTTACAAAGGGCATCAGTCGGGCTCTCTTGGAGACTATGGTTGTTTCTCATTTTTCCCGACCAAAAATCTGGGTGGGTTTGGCGACGGCGGAATGGTGACTGTGCGAGAACAAGTTCTGGCGGAGAAATTGAAAATTTTGCGCATGCACGGTGCAGAACCCAAGTATTACCATCAAATTGTGGGTGGAAATTTCCGGCTCGACGCTTTGCAGGCGGGTGTTGTAAGTGCACGCATGAATCATCTGGACGGATGGTTGGAAAAACGCCGTGCCAATGCGAAACTATACGATCGGCTTTTTCATGAGTCGGGACTGAAAGATGATGTCATTCCACCCAGAGAAATTGTGGCAGGTCATAGCTACAATCAATACGTTGTGCGTGTTCCCAAGCAGAGAGATGAATTGAGAAATTTTCTTGGAGAGCGAAAAATTTCATCGGAAATTTATTATCCTGTGCCATTGCATCTTCAGGATTGTTTTAAAGATTTAGGCCACAAAGAAGGTGATTTCCCTCACTCCGAGCAGGCCGCAAAGGAAGTTCTTGCTCTGCCGATTTCTCAGGAAATCAGTCCTTTGCAACAAGAATTTGTTGTTGAAAGCATAGGATCATTTTTCCGCAGATAGACGCTTCGATTCGGCGCGTCTGTGGTTCATGGGCGTAGAGGAGAACCCCTTTCCAATCCAAACGCTTGCTCTATGCATTCACAATCCAGCTCTAGCATTTCCAGATCCCCTGCCCCTTGGATTCAAAAACTGAGGGTGTTTTCCCATCCTGCAATTTTACCGATTTATTCCGCCCTGTTTTTTTTGAGTTTCTATTGGGACGTGTTCATCACACGCGTTTCGATCATGACTCACGATTCTATTTTCTGGTACGGGAGTTTCAGTTATTTTCTGCTCTGCCTTGCACAATGGGAGCTTCCACTTTGGGATCCTTATAGTTTTTCCGGGACTCCGTTTTTTCTGGAATACAACACACAGGCCTTACTTGACCCAACGGTCCTTTTACTCGTTCCCTTGATCTGGTTGGGAGATTTTTCCACGCTCGATTTATTTCATTGGCATTATGGTGCTCTTCTCGGTTTGTATTATGCGGGAACTTATGCGTTGGCACTGCACTTGGCGA
>JAJDBG010000139.1 GCA_029261475.1 Nitrospinaceae bacterium | reverse complement strand
CAGAATCGAAAAACTTTTCCGAATTAACGGAATTGAATTTGAACTGGAATTACATTGAAGGTCAAGGGGCGCGAGCTTTGGTACAGTCAGAGAATATGCAGAACCTTGATCAGTTGACTATGACATACAATCAGATTGGCGACCAAGGTGCGAAGGCCATTGCCGAATCTGAGTATTTAAAAAAACTGAGTCTCCTGGATCTGTATGAAAATGAAATTGGGGATGACGGTGCGCGCGCATTGGCGGAATCTGTGAATCTCCCCGAATTGCGAACCTTGATTCTCATTAGGAATGACATCAGTGCCGAAGTGCAGGATTTGTTCAAAGATTCTAAAAATTTACCCAAGCTGTCTAACGTTATGTTTCGTGTGGTGAACCCGGACGCCTAGCAAATAGCAAGGCGTTTGAGGTGATGGGCTATTCGATACAAATAGCCCCGTGAATCGTAGCGCAATCGTTAATTGTTCTATTTCCCGCTTGAGTGGATGTATTGGGTGACGCTCAGTGATTCTAGCTACTCCCATTAACTGGTTTTAAAGAGGGATTCCTCATGTTTGTTGGTGATCAGCCGGATTTGCTGGACCTGTGGGTATTTAGAGAAGATAGTATCTATGTTGTTGGGAAAGACGGGATTCCGAGACACTTCAACGGAAAAGAATGGCTCCAGGTTCCTACTGAAAATGCCAATCCCTTAATGGGTATTTGGGCTGCTAACGAAAATTTTATATTTGCCGTTGGTATCGGTGGGGTGGTTCTAAAATACGATGGCAAAACCTGGGAACAGTTAGATACTGGAAATTACGATTCTCTCAACTCCGCTTTTGGCTTTAGTGAGGATTGTTTCTTTATTTTCGGTGTTGGCGGTCGGATGCTGTTTTGGAACGGAAAGGCTTGGGAATATCGAGAACCCAAAACCATTCATGATTTGTTCTGCATATGGGGCGAAGACATTGATTGCCTTCATGCCGTAGGCGGGGAAGGGGTTTATCGTGTCTACGATGGCAAGGAATTTGACCGCCGAGACGAATTGACTTCCGAAGAAATCTCGCTGTACGGAATCTGGGGCTCGAGAAAAGATAATATTTTTATCGCGGGTTCGCATGGAACCATTCTTAGATACGATGGTGAAGAATGGACGCCGATGGAATCGGGGACAGAGGAATACCTCCTTAGCATTTGGGGGGCTTCAGAAGACTGCATATTTGCGGTGGGAGACAATGGTGTCATCTTGCACTTTGATGGCAGTAGCTGGAGCAGGATGGATTCGGGAACAGAAAAATATTTCACCAAAGTGCGAGGCTTGAACGCCAACAGTGTTTACGCTGTGGGAGACGATGGTTGCGTTCTCCATTATGACGGAAAATCCTGGAACGACATGTCTCTCAAAAATTAAACCGAGGTTTAAATTTTTTAAATGAGCTCAATAACAGAGAAACATCTTTTATCTATTCATGCCTTTGCTTCAGATTCTATTTTTGTGGGAGGTGCCGAAGGTGCTCTATTTGCATTCGACGGTTCGGAGTGGAAACCTATGGATTCCCAGGACCGTTGGACGATAAAGAATATTTGGGGCACGGCTCCAGACAATGCTTACGCAGTGTGCACCGATGGTAGAATTCTTCATTATGACGGCAAAATCTGGTCGATTGAAGAGACAGAAAAACTTCCACCTTTGACAGGCATCTGGGGCTTGGCAGAGGATGAAATTTATGCCTGTTCTCGATTGGGAAAAATTTTAAAGTACGATGGAACGGCGTGGAAATTTCTTAGCACGGGAACAGATGTTGACGTCACTCGCCTTTGGGGAAGTAAAGAAGCTGGGATGTACGCTGTCGGTTACGATGGTCTGGTATTGAGGCAGGAGGGTGATAAGTGGACGAGGCTCACTTTCAACTCCAACGCCGAGTTTTACGGTCTGTATGGTTTTGGACCGAATGAAATATATATGGTCGGTTCCGACGGAGCGATCTTCAGTTTCAACGGAGCAGAGTTCACGGAAATGCCGTCTCAAACGATGGAATTCTTTCTCGATGTTTGGGGGCCTTCAAATGAAATGGTCTTTGCTGTCGGCGATTTGGGAATGATTCAATTTTTAAACGACGGACAATGGACTCGCATTGAATCCAATACCGAAGAATATCTGACTGCAATAGGCGGCGTTTCAGAAGAGGATGTCTATACCGTGGGTGACAATGGTTTGATCCTGCACTGGAATGGCGAAGACTGGTCGCCGGTGGAATAAGTTTCCCTCCTTCCTACTCGAAAAAAAATTTAATTAAGGATGGGGTCAAGCCCATTAAAGAACGATTTAATTTTCATGATCTCTCTATCATTCGAACAATTTAAAGAGAAAGCCAGGCAAGGCAATGTGATTCCTGTCTATAAGGAAATCCTGGCAGACTTGAATACACCTGTTTCTGCATATCTGAAAGTGTGCGGCGACGATCACTCCTTTTTACTGGAAAGTGTGAAAGGCGGCGATAAATGGGGACGCTACACATTCATAGGGTTTGATCCTCGGTGGACAATTAAATCGAAGGCTGGAGCGGTCGAAAAGTGGGAAAACGGAAACTGCGAAACCCTGGCATCGAATCTAGCGAATCCTCTTTTAGAAATAAAAAAAATTCGAGAAACATTCCAACCAGTCCCCGACCCTAATTTGCCTGGTTTTTTTGGTGGACTGGTGGGGTCGATGAGCTACGATGTCGTGCGCTTTTTTGAAGACATCCCCGATGCGACTGAAAACGATCTGGATGCACCCGATTTCGAATTCATGCTGACGGACAATCTTCTGGTTTTTGATAATGTTTCCCTGACCATAAAAATCATTTGCAATGTTCATACTGAAGATGGCGATTTGCAAGCCGTGTATGACAAGGCCATTTCAAAAATTGAATCGGTCGAGGCAAGTTTAGGCGGCGATTTTTCCCTTCCCCCAAAAGGGAATGGTGAGGGACTGTCGCAAAGCATGGTGAAATCAAATTTTGAGAAGGAAGCGTTTCGAGATTCTGTACTAAAGATTAAGGACTATATTCGTGAGGGCGACGTCATACAGGTCGTTTTAGCACAAAGGCTAACATTCCCAATTACCGTTCATCCTTTTAATATCTACCGTCAGTTGAGAACCGTTAATCCTTCCCCTTACATGTATTATCTTAATTTTGGCGAAAGGAATATCATTGGTTCCTCCCCTGAAATTCTTGTACGCCTCGAAGGTTCCAAGGTTGAGGTTCGACCCATTGCAGGAACAAGAAAACGAGGGCTTGATAAGGAAGAGGACCTTGCTCTTGAAAAGGAATTATTAGACGATCCAAAGGAACTGGCAGAACATCTCATGCTTCTGGATTTAGGGCGAAACGATGTGGGGCGAATCGCAAAAACGGGATCGGTGAAGGTGACCGAAGAATTTATAGTGGAACGCTATTCGCATGTGATGCACATCGTTTCCAATGTCGAAGCGGAGATTGATGAGACATCTGACGTGGACTGGGTCAAGGTATTGGGGGCGACTTTTCCGGCAGGAACGGTTTCGGGTGCACCTAAAATTAGAGCCATGGAAATCATCGACGAATTGGAGCCGCACCGTCGAGGTGTTTATGCGGGGTCTATTGGCTACATTGGTTATTCAGGGGATATGGACACTGCGATTGCGATCCGAACTTTAGTTGTTACGAAAGGTGTGGGTTACTTGGGCGTTGGAGCAGGAATTGTTGCCGACTCTGATCCGGAAAAAGAATTTGAAGAAACAATGAATAAGGGAATGGCTGTATTAAAAGCTGTGGACTTGGCGGAAAAAGGGTGGGACAAATGATTTTGATGATCGATAATTACGATTCCTTCACCTACAATCTGGTGCAGTATCTGCGTGAACTTGGAGCAGAGGTTGTCGTCCACAGGAATAAAATCAGCATTGATGAAATCAGAGACATGAATCCAGAAAAAATAGTGATCTCTCCCGGCCCCTGTAATCCGGATACCGCGGGAGTTTCCGTTGATGTGGTACGTAACTTTGCAGGCAAGATACCCTTGTTGGGTGTGTGCCTGGGGCATCAGTCGATAGGTGTCGCCTTTGGTGGCAAGATCATTAAGGCGAAAAGGATAATGCACGGAAAAGGGTCGAAAATTCGTCACCACAAATTTGGTGAGGAAGTATCGGTATTTCGTGGACTATCCGATTCTTTCACCGCAATCCGTTATCACTCATTGGTGCTGGAGCGTGAAACCTTGCCGGACTGCTTAGCAATCACCGCTGAGAGCGAGGATGATGGTGAAATCATGGGCATTCGCCATAAGACACTGGATGTTGAAGGCGTGCAGTTTCATCCTGAATCTATCAAAACAGAGCATGGGATGGACTTATTGAAAAACTTTTTGGATCAACCCAAAATAAGTTGAAGATGAATATCGTCGAGGCTTTAAAGAAGGTTATAGAAAATCAAGACTTGACCGAAAATGAGATGGTTGCTGTGATGAACCAGATCATGGAAGGCGAAGCCTTGGCCTCTCAACTCGCGGCTTTTCTGACAGCCTTGCGAATGAAGGGCGAGAGCGTTAGCGAAATTGTTGGTGCCGCTCGAGTGATGAGAGAAAAGGCCGTTTCGGTTTCAGTAGAGTCGGAAGATGTTGTGGATACCTGTGGTACGGGTGGCGATGGGGCAGATACTTTTAATATTTCTACCGCTACCGCATTTGTTGTCGCCGGGGCAGGGGCAATCGTTGCCAAGCATGGCAACCGGGCTGTGTCCAGTCGATCTGGGAGTGCAGATGTTTTGAAATGCCTTGGCGTTGAAATTTCAGCTTCGACTGAAACGGTGGAAAAATCTTTGTCCGAAGTGGGAATAGGGTTTCTTTTTGCCCCACTCATGCACGGAGCGATGCGTCACGCCGCGCCAGTTAGAAAAGAGCTGGGCATTCGTACCCTTTTCAATATTCTTGGTCCCTTGACCAACCCGGCAGGTGCGCGAGCGCAAGTCATTGGTGTGTACGACAAGGCTAAACTGCGCCCCATGGCTTTGGCTTTGGCAGATTTAGGGAGCGATCGGGCCTTTATTGTTCACGGAACGGATGGTTTGGACGAAATCACACTCACTGGGAAGACGCATGTTTGTGAATTGAATGCAGGGAAAGTGGAAGAGTATGACTTTGATCCCAGGAAACTTGGGTTTAAATATTGTAAAGCGGATGATCTAAAAGGTGGATCTCCTGAAGAAAATGCGGACCTGATTCGAGGCATTCTTTCTGGGGCCAGGCAGGATCCTTGCAGTGACATCGTTGTTTTGAACGCATCTGCGGCCTTGCTTGCAGTGGGTAAGGCTAAGGGATGGGAGGAAGCGATTGAACTTGCTCAAGGGGCGATCGACTCCGGGTGTGCGGAAAAAAAACTAATGGAACTCATTCGTATTACTAATACAGAGTCATGAGTAATATCCTCGATAAAATATTCACTGCGCGCAAAAAAGATGTTGCGAGTGATCAAAGAAAAGTTCCTCTTGAAGAATTAAAAAATAAAGTTTCCTCTGTGCAACCCGCTCGCGACGTGGGCAGTATTTTGAGAAAAGAGGGGACGACTCGAATCATTTCGGAAATAAAATTGAGGACGCCTTTTAAAGGAGTTCTTCGCGAAGGGGCCGAGCCTCAAGACATTGCCCGGATTTATGCGGAGGGGGGGGCTTCAACGATATCAGTGTTGACCGAGACGCGTCACTTTGGTGGAAGCGTTGATATTTTTTCTCGCGTGCGAGAAGCGGTAGACATTCCTTTACTCCGAAAAGATTTTATTTTTTCAGAGTATCAGGTTTACGAAGCGAGAGCGATGGAGGCCGATTGGTTTTTGTTGATCGCGACTTGGCTGGATAAAAACCAGATGTGCGACCTTGCTGATCTTGGTAAAGAATTAGGCATGCAAGCTTTGATTGAGACCCATAATGAGGTGGATCTGGAGAAAGCTTTTCATACGAATGCGCAAATTCTGGGGATCAACAATCGCGATCTGGGTTCTGGTAAAACGGATTTGGATATTTCGCGCAGGCTCATCCCGATGGCTTTACAAGAAGAGGGGAAGATCCTAGTTTGCGAGAGCGGAATTCACGGGCGCAAAGAGATTGAAGAGTTTGAAGCAATGGGTGCGCATGCTTTCCTGATTGGAGAAAGTTTGATGAAGGCACCTGACATCTCAGCTAAATTAAGGGAATTGTTGAACGACAATGAGGCAAGCCGTTAAAATAAAAATTTGTGGAAACACAAATTTAGAGGATGCAAAAAAGGCGGCAGAATTGGGAGCCGACGCGTTGGGCTTTATATTTTTCAAAAAAAGTCCTCGGGATATTTCTTCTGCTGATGCAAAGAAAATCATTTCAAGCCTGCCACCATTTGTCCAAACGGTTGGTGTTTTTGTGAATGAAACGGTTGATAAAGTCAATCGCACGGTTGAATATTGTAAGCTGGACGGCGTACAATTGCATGGCGATGAGTCCCCCGCTTATTGTAAAAAAATTCGCGCGCGTACTGTGCTAAAGGCGATTCGAGTGAAGGATTTGGAGTCGGTTTCCGGTTTGGATCGATTCCCGGTTTCTGGATTTTTGTTGGATGCTCATTCCGACAGTGCTCATGGTGGGACGGGGCAAACATTTGACTGGACTTTGGCTTTGAAGGCTAAGCGCAGTGGTCCCGTAATAGTAGCGGGAGGTTTGAGTCCTTCAAACGTTTTTAGAGCGATCAATCAAATCAGGCCTTATGGAGTTGATGTGTGCTCCGGAGTTGAGGCGTACCCGGGTGTGAAAGACCTCGCAAAACTGGAAGCCTTTTTTCAGGCGGTTCGAGGATAATTTATTAAGACTTTTGTTGTGACCTGTTAGGAAAATTATATGGAATATTCATTTCCCGATTATAGGGGACATTTTGGTGCTTTTGGCGGCAAGTACGTGATTGAAACGCTGATGCCTGCTCTGGAGGAGTTGGAAAAACTTTATGAGGAGGCTCGGAACGATCCGGAATTTGTTAAGGAGTTGAATCATTATTTGTCCAAGTATGTGGGGCGCCCAACGCCGCTTTATTTTGCGGAGAATTTGACTAAGCATTTGGGCGGAGCAAAAATTTATCTTAAAAGAGAAGATCTCAATCATACGGGTGCTCACAAGATCAACAACACTATAGGCAGTGCTTTGTTGACTCGTAGAATGGGTAAGAAACGAGTGATTGCTGAAACCGGGGCGGGACAGCACGGTGTCGCAACGGCGACTGCGGCGGCTTTGTTCGACCTAGAGTGCGATGTTTTTATGGGTGAGGAAGATATGCGGCGTCAATCCCTCAATGTTTTTCGTATGAAATTGTTGGGAGCGCGGGTTATCCCGGTTACCGCTGGAACGAGAACTTTGAAAGACGCAACGAGTGAGGCCATTCGCAATTGGATCACAACAGTGGAAACGACGCATTATATAATTGGATCGGTTGTAGGGCCACATCCTTACCCGATGCTGGTGAGAGATTTTCAAAAGATCATTGGGCAAGAAACTAAAGACCAGATTATGGAAGAAGAAGGCAAGCTTCCCGATCTTTGCATTGCTTGTGTGGGCGGCGGTAGCAACGCAATGGGTCTGTTCTATCCCTTTGTAACTAATGAAGAGGTACGCTTGATGGGTGTTGAGGCGGCGGGACACGGGATCGAATCGGGCAAGCACGGCGCGTCTCTCAACCACGGTTCAAGTGGGGTATTGCATGGCATGATGAGTTATCTCTTGCATGACGAAGACGGACAGGTAAAAGAAGCGCATTCTATTTCAGCAGGATTGGACTACCCCGGAGTAGGAGCGGAACACAGCCACCTGAAAACCACGGGGCGGGCAGAGTATGCGATGATCACTGATGAGGAAGCTCTTGAGGGATTCAAGTTATTGTCTACGACAGAGGGAATCATCCCTGCATTGGAGTCGGCGCATGCAATTTCTCAGGTTGCTAAGGTGGCACCGGGTATGAAAAAGAATGAGATCATTGTCGTTTGTCTTTCTGGTAGAGGCGACAAGGATGTGACTCAGGTCGCTGAGATTTTAGGAGAAAAATTATGAGTCGCATTGGGAAATGTTTCGAGGGCTTGAAAGCGCGTGGGGAAAAGGCTTTGACAGCTTTTATCACTGCAGGCGATCCCGATATGGAATCGACTCAGGCCCTATTCAAGAAAATCGAAGAGATGGGAGCCGACTTGATTGAGTTGGGTGTTCCTTTTTCCGACCCATTGGCGGATGGCCCGGTGATACAGGCGGCATCTCAGCGTAGTTTGGAAGCGGGGACAACGCTGAAAAAAATCATCGCACTTGTTAAGGAAATCAGAAAAACCTCGCAATTGCCGATCATTTTAATGAGTAGTTTCAACCCTGTTTATGTGTACGGCGAGGAAGCCTTTGTTCGAGATGCTGTTGCCGCTGGAGTCGATGGAGTTATCCTGCCCGATCTTCCCCCAGAAGAGGCGGGTGATTTTCTGGCTCTTGCAGATAAAAAGGGTCTGGATATGATCATGCTCATGGCTCCAACCACATCAGAATCACGGGCTCGTATGATTGCTGAAAAGAGCAGGGGTTTTATTTATTATATTTCGGTGACTGGAACGACAGGGACTCGAAATGAGTTGGCAGTAGGAATCCGGGACAAAGTAGAGAATATTCGCAATCTGACTTCGCTTCCTGTGTTGATTGGTTTTGGTATTTCCGGACCCGAGCAAGCTGAAGAAGCAGTGAAATTTTCAGAGGGTGTCATTGTGGGGAGCTCTATAGTGAAAATTATCGGTGGAGATGAGCCTATAGCAGATCGGGTTGAGAAGGTGGGTTGCCTGATTGCTGACATCAAACGTTCCATCTCGGCTGGCAATTAGAGTTTCTCTTAAAAATGCCACCGCGTATATCTGTCATTATTCCCGCCTACAATGAAGAGGCCTCCATCGGGCTGGTATTGAGAGACCTGCCCAAAAACCTTCTGCATGAGATCATTGTTGTCGATAATGCTTCAACGGATAAAACCGCAGAAGTTGCATCCAGCGAAGGTGCTCGAGTTGTTCTCGAAATGCGGCGTGGTTACGGTTCTGCCTGTTTGAAGGGGATCGCGGAACTGGATAATCCTGAAATTGTCGTTTTTCTGGATGGCGATTACAGCGATTACCCTGAGGAAATTGAAAAAATCATTGCTCCTATTGTGTCAGGTGAAGCTGACTTTGTATTGGGAAGCAGGATGCTTTTGGCAGAAAGTCGTTCGGCATTACTGCCTCAGGCACGTTATGGCAACAAACTCGCGGTTTTTCTGATTGAGCGTTTTTTCGGGCAGGTCTTTAGCGATTTAGGACCTTTTCGGGCGATTCGAAATGATTCGTTATCTGCTTTGAAAATGTGTGATGTCGATTTTGGCTGGACAGTTGAGATGCAAATAAAAGCGACACTGGCTGGATTGCGGATTTGCGAAATACCGGTTCGTTATAGAGATCGGGTTGGGGTATCTAAAATTACAGGAACGGTTTCGGGAACGTTTAAGGCAGGAGTAAAGATCATTTACACGATTTTTAAATACGGGTGGTTTAAAAAAAGTAAAGGGTAGTGAGGTTGTCTTATTCGATGTCAGCCAAGTTCCTTTTGGTAATGATTCGGACGTAGAGGGTGACAAGGTATATAAGGCCCACTGTAGCGATAGGAATTCCATAACCATCGGCAGGAGGTCGGATCATGGCGATGAGGAGAGCAAAAAGACAGGACCCCGCGACGGTAGATAAAAGGACGAGTCTGGTTTTTAGCTTTCGGAATAATTCTAGATTATATTTACTTGTGGAATCCTGTAAGGGATACTTGCAGCTTGGGCAAGCTTCTTCACCGTCCCACACATCTCGTTCGCAACCAGGGCAGGTAATGATAGCCATTAAAATGATCTCCTGTTATATAAAAATCGAGGGAATCCGGTTCTCATATTTATAGCTCAGTGCATTTAAAGGAACCGTCAGCTTCCCATTCTACTGAAATGTAAGAGGGCAGTTTGGTTTCTTTATCGAAATTTGCCAGTTCAAGTTGATCGCAGGTCAGATTTTTAACGTCGGTCAAATTAGCACCATTCAGATAGGTGTCGCTCAACTCCGTTGACTCTAGATTAGCACCCGATAAATTGGCATCACTCAATATGGCTTCGGTCAAGTCTGCATCGGTCAAATCGGCTTCTTGTAAATTGGTTTTAATGAGGTAAGCCGAGGTCAGATCGGCCCCTACCAGGTTGGCGGAGCTAAGGTCTGCTTCCATCAACTTGGAGTTGCTCAAGTCAGCTCCCTGCAAATCCTTTTTGGTTGCTTCTATGTTCTTGCGTTCTTCTTCCCATTCAGCAACGATTTTGTTTCCTTCGGCTTTAAGAGACGGATTATGTCCAAACATTGTTATCTTGGGGGTAAGTTTTGATTATTATTTAGAATCTTATTCCTAAGTTCTAAGGTATTTCAGGCGGCGGCATATGTCAAGCACGAGTCATTGAGCTTGTGTTGTTATTAAATGTTTAACGAATTTTTTACAGGGTTATAATAAACTCTGATCTTATTAAATTTTGGGTGAAGTGAAATATTTATGGAAGCGGAACAAATTACAGAACGGGGAAAAAAGGAAAGAGAACGCTACAATGAAGGTTTGAAGAGGGAATGGTACGATGACCTTTTTGAGCATTGTCGCTACTTTTATATTCAGCGAAGGACAGAGAAAATCAAGGAAGCAATGAGTTTTGCTCAGGATAAAGATGTGCTTGAAATTGGTTCTTCGGCCTGGGCAGGGTGGATAGAAGGCAATTCAATCACCCCTTCCTCTTTAACCTGCATCAATATCTCCGAGGCGGAACTTCAGCTGGGTAAGGACTCGGCGGTTGGATGTAAGGTTACGCCAAATTTTATGTTGATGGATGCTCACCAACTTCAATTTGAAGACAATTCATTTGATTTTGTTTTTGGTGCAGCCATTTTACATCACCTCAACGTAGTCACGTCTTTGGATGAAATCTCCCGCGTTTTAAAACCGAATGGAAGAATATTGTTTGTTGAGCCTTTGGGTATAAATCCATTGGGTCGCCTGCTAAGGGCTTTGACTCCTGAGGCTAGAACGGTTGACGAACAACCCTTTAGAGCTCAGGAATTTGCGGAAATTAATAAACGCTTTGAAACTCAAATTTATTATGAAGAGTTTTTATCCGTTCCGCTTGGAGTACTATCTCGTATTCTTTTTAAAGATCCTTCCAATAGCTTGATGCGCTTTGCTTTTCGCGCGGACAAGTTTTTGGATCGTAACTTTTGTTGGATTAGAAACTGGTTTCGTCACGTCCTTATTACTGGAACGCGTAAATAATTTTGTCTCACTTTGGTTGAATAATTTTATGGATTCTCGTTTGTTTTATCTGGACAGGGTGATTTTTTTCAGCTTGATGAGCTTTGCTGTTTTTTCACTTTTCTCCATCAGTTTGACGCAGATTTCCTGTGGTATCGGTGGTTTGGCATGGATGACAAAATGTTCTTTGGAAGGAACATGGAAGGAACAGCTTTTCCCCTTTAAAATTCCGTTTCTGCTATTTGTCGTGGCCTGCCTTATTGCCGTCGCTGGTGCAGTAGATTTTCAAGGAAGTTATAAGTCGCTCAAGCGCTTGTTGGAAATTCTAATATTTTTTTGGGCTGTCAATTGTATTAAGAGTGAGGAACAAAGAGACAAACTTATATTACTGTTTATTGCCTCTGCAACATTATCAACATTAAACGGGTTCTATTCCGCCTGGCAAACGGGCCTAAACTCTGCTTCTAGAGTAGAGGGAACGATGAGCGTTTATATGACTTATGCGGGCCTTTTAATGTTGGCTCTCCTTGTAACACTAGGAAAGATTATTTTTGATCGGAAGGGGAGCCTGTGGCTTTGGGGGGCTGTAGCACTTATAGGGTTCTGCCTTTTATTGACCTATACAAGGCAGGCATGGTTGGGGGTGATGGCGGGACTTGTGTTCCTAATATGGTTTCGAAAAAAGAGCTTACTCTGGTTCCTTCCTGTGCTTATGGGATTGTTGTTTCTGATTTCACCTCCGCACATTAAATTTAGAATGAAATCCTTATTGGATTATAACGATGTAAACCTATCAGCTCGAATTGCTCTTTGGCAGGGAGGGTGGCTGGTTTTCAAGGATCATCCGCTAACGGGGTGTGGCTTTAAGTGCATTGATGCGATCAATCATGAATATCCCGATCCAACAGGTTGGATTAAAAAACTACGAGGATTGCATAATAATTTTGTTCAACTGGCAGTTGATACGGGGCTTTTTGGTTTGGGCTCTTGGCTATCCATTTGGGTTCTATATTTTATGACCTTGTACAAGCGTAGAGTGTCTTTCGAAAATAATCCCAGGCTCAAAAGTTGCGTGATGGGAAGTTCTGCCGCAGTATTTGGTTTTTTAGCTGCGGGTATGTTTGAAACTAATTTTTACGATGCTGAAGTGAGTATGGCACTTTATTTTATAATGGCTCTTCCCTTTACCTGTTCACAAAATCTGACTGATGTGCGAACATAATTGAGAGTTTGTTGGATTTTCAAGAATTCATTGCGAATGGATGTGGATTTATGAACTTTTATAAAAAAAACATGGTCTGCTGGGTTTTGATTATTGTTGCGTGGACGATCATTTACCCTGGAGTTTCTTTGGGTGAGAATAATGTGGAGTCTCTGGTCCTTTCTCGCTTGAGTGAAGACGGCAAGTCGCTCGATTTGAGCGGTGCTGGTTTAGGTACTTCAGGTGCTAAAGTATTGGCTAAGATGAAGGCACTTGAAAATCTTGAAACGCTCATTATGCCTGGCAATAAAATCAAGTATGCAGGTATGAAAGCATTGGCTAAATCCCCGTATTTTAAAAAACTAAAAATATTGGATCTTTGGGGCAATTTGTTGGGTGACTTGGGTTTGAAAGCATTGTCCGAATCCCCTTATATAAAAGATTTGGTAGTTTTAAAGCTATGGAAAAATGAAATTGGCGAAGCAGGACTCGAATTATTCAGCAGATCGGATCATTTTAAAAAATTAAAAGTACTCATGTTGAACGGTAATTTGATCTCTCCTGAAGGGGTGGGATACTTAGCAGAGTCGAGTCAGCTAGAATCGTTGGAAATTCTCAATCTTTTTAGTAATGAGCTGGGGGATGAGGGGGCTAAAGCTTTAGCCAAAGCACATTCTCTAAAAAAATTGAAAGAAATTTATCTGGGGCAGAACCAGATATCGGATGCGGGTGCTGTGCCAATGATTGAATCGAAGAGTTTTCCTGAACTGGTGATTCTGGATTTGTCGCAAAATCATTTAGGAGAACCTTCGCTGATCTCAGCATTTGAAAGAACAAGAAAAGGAAACATGCAAATTTTGACTCGCTGAATATTTTCTTATTGCCTAAAAATCTTTATAACTTGAATTAAACTTTAAGGTTTTTGGGTCGTTGAGGATGATAAGGAATTTTTATTTTTGTGGGAAGGAAGGTTGGATATGCGTGTCGTATTGATCCTTATATTTACTTTTAGCTTTTTTTCAGGGACTGCAGCTTCTAAAAGCTCGGATCCTTTTGTTACTTTTGTGCAGTTTGAAGGCAATACTTTTTTCGATCATGATGAGCTAGCGAGGCGTGTGCCTGTTGGAAAAGGGATATTTCTTTCTAGAGAATTCATGCGGTTATTTGCTGATGAGATTCTAGGCTATTATTCTTCTAAGGGATTTCATCATGTTATTGCTCACCCTGACTATCGGGTTAGGGATGGTGTCTTTACTATCAATATTTACGAAAATGAAGAAAGACCTAAAAATCCTCAAAAAGCCTTTAGGACGGTTCAGCGGATGTTAGCCCGGGATGATGTTGAACTCGACCTTGATCGCAGAAAAGATGCTGTTTTACAAGTTTTGCTGGCTTATGAAGAAAATGATAGAAATAAAAACGATGAAATAGCCCTGCAACGCGAGAATATTTTGCGGTACAATTCTCTCAGATTGAGTGAGCAACGAGAGAGGGTGCTTCAAGCCAGGCTTTTGATGGAAAGGATTCAAGATCATAAGTCTATGATCAATTTACGAATGAGGAACAATGCGATTCGACGTTTGGAACAGATGAAGGTCATTCAATCCTATCTGGACAGTCAAAAAGAGGTAGACGTTTTGTTGCCTTATTTGGACACGCAAAAGGAAGCAAATTTTTTACCGTAAGTGGCTGGTTCGTTATGTATTTTCTGTGAAACTATCTATAGGGGAGATTATATATTTATGAGTATAAAAACTGTTTTAGGTATGTTGGTGGTTGTTACATTTTTTATGGGGCAGGGTTGTACCACGCCTTATAATCATACGACTTTAGAACAAGATCAGAATGAGAGTCGAAAAGGTGAGATTAAGGATAAAACCGATAACACCGTTCAGGAAGAAAATAAGCAACTGTACTAATATTTACCATAGGGTATAAATGAAGGCAGGGGGCTCCTTAAAGAGCCCCCTTTTTTTATATCTATAGCCCTGCGTCTTTTTTTATTTTTGCTGCTTTATCCGTTGCTTCCCATGTGAAAGACTTTTCGCTTCTTCCAAAATGCCCATAGGCTGAGCTAGGAGAATATCTGGGTTTTAGCAAATCGAGAGAGCTAACGATCCCCGCAGGTTTGAGCAGAAAATGAGCTCGAATGAGATCTTCCAGCATGTTTGGATTGATTTTGCAGGTTCCAAAAGTCTCGACAAAAACAGAAACAGGATCGGCTACGCCAATGGCGTAAGCGAGTTGAACTTCACATCGGTCAGCGACGCCTGCAGCCACAAGATTTTTAGCGACATAGCGGGCCATGTACGCGGCGGATCGATCAACTTTGGAAGGATCTTTCCCAGAAAAAGCACCGCCTCCGTGACGAGCAAACCCACCGTAAGTATCTACGATTATTTTTCGACCTGTCAATCCGCAGTCTCCATGAGGTCCTCCAACTACAAACCGACCTGTGGGGTTGATATGTAGTTTCATTTTTGGATGACGAAATTTTGCAGGAATCACCTTGTTGATCAATTTTTCGGTGATCTCTTTGCGTATCTCGGAATTTTTTACGTCTGGAGAATGTTGCGTTGAGAGGACAACAGTTTCGATAGCAACGGGTTTGTTATTTACATAGCGCACGGATACTTGAGATTTGCTGTCGGGACGTAGCCAAGGCAGAGTTCCCTTTTTTCTCAACTGGGCCAAGGTCTTGACTAGTTTGTGCGCGTATAAAATGGGCATGGGCATGAGTTCTTTTGTTTCGTTACTTGCGTAACCGAACATCATGCCCTGGTCGCCTGCGCCTTGTTCGTGTTTGTCATCATTAACGCCACGGGCGATATCCTGAGATTGAGCATCGAGCGAAACAAGAACACCACATGTTTCAGAGTCAAAACCTTTGGATGAGTCGTCGTATCCGATATTTTTAATGGTTTTGCGAACCAGGCTGGGGATATCAACATAGCAGTCGGCGGTGACTTCTCCACTGATGGTGGCAAACCCTGTTGTTATCATAGTTTCGCAGGCGACTCTTGCTTTTGGATCTTGCTCTAGCATAGCGTCGAGAATAGCATCCGAAATTTGATCGGCCATTTTATCAGGGTGGCCTTCTGAAACGGATTCAGAGGTGAATAGATAGTTATCGGGGTTCATGAGGCTCCTCTTTGAGTAGTGGTTTAAAGATGTACTTTTTTGAAAATTCTTTTGTTTTTAGTGGAACTATTTTTAATGAATATTTTCCGTTTCGTCGTCAGAATCTGTTCTCTCTAAGGGATATTCTCCCAGATAATCCAGATTATGGTCAAAGTCGTCAGGAAATTTACTTTTCATTTCAGAGATAATGAATTGATTGATTTCGGATATGGAGTTCAGGCTAAGTGCTTTTTGAGCCAATGCTTGAGCTTCCTGTTGGGAGGCTTTACGCAATATTTTTTTTACTTTTGGAATGGCGTGAGGGTCCATGCTCAATTCGTCCACTTGTCCCAATCCAATCAAGAGGAGGGTGGCTATGGGATCGCCACCGATCTCTCCGCAGATGGAAACTTTTTTTCCGTGATTCTGTGCCGCCTGTATCACAGTTTTCAAGGTTTTTAACACTGCGGGATGAAAGGGTTGGTAGATGTGAGCTACATTTTCATTGATTCGATCAACGGCCAGAAGATATTGGATGAGATCGTTGGTGCCGATGCTGATAAAATCAACCTCTTGAAGAATGTCTTCGATGCAGATAGCAGCGGCGGGAGTTTCTATCATGGCTCCAATTTCAATATTTTCATTAAAAGGGATTTGATTGTCCCTGAATTCTTGTTTTACTTTTTCAAGGTGTTTGTTTGCATTTCTGATTTCGGAAACAGATACGATCATGGGGTACAAAATTTTCACGTTGCCGTACAGGCTGGCTCTCAAGATAGCTTTTAACTGACAAACAAAAATCTCAGGATATGCCAGGGAGAGTCGGATGCCACGGAAACCCAATGCGGGATTGTTTTCTTCTGGAAGTTGGAGATTGCGCAAGGGTTTGTCTGTTCCTACATCGAGAGTGCGAAATATTACAGGATAGGGCTCGCAGGCTTGAACTACTTTCTTGAAATTGTTGTATAGGCTTTCCTCTGTTGGTAATTGATCGGTGCCGAGGTAAAGAAATTCGGTCCGATAAAGCCCGACACCTTCTGCTCCAAATTTTTTAAGGGCATTGAGTTCATGTCCCGATTCAATATTGGCCATCAATTTGACGACTCGACCATCCAATGTTTCAGCGGGCTGATGGATATTTTTCAGTAATTTTTGCTGATAGATTTCATAGTTTTCTGATTTTTTCTGAAAATGGGCCCGCAGTTTTTCTGATGGATGTGTCAAAACGTGTCCATCAATTCCATCTACGATGACAGTATCGCCTGAATTTATTTTCAATGTCAGGTCTTTTACACCAACGACGGCAGGTATGCCCATGGCAGAGGCAAAGATAGCCAAATGCGAAGTTTTGCCGCCTACCTCGGTGGCAAGCCCAAGAATGAGGGAACGAGGCATTATCAAGGTATCGGAAGCACTCAGGGTATGGGCGATGATGATCACGGGTTCCTGAATGTCGGATATGGATTCCTGATGATGGCCGATCAGATTTCTTAGGATTCCTTGAACGACGAGATCTAAATCATCTTGCTTTCCTTTGAGGTACTCGTCATTGATATTATTGAAAAGTGTTGTGAATTTTTCGTGGATTTGGGTCAATGCCCACTCGGCATTGACTTGTTCCTTGCGGATTTTTTCAATGGTTTCGTTGACTAGAATATCATCATCGAGTAAGAGGAGGTAGGTGTCCAATATGACTGCGTACTTGTCGGCGACTTTGCAGGCCCGTTGTTTGATCTCTTGCATCTGGCTTTTCGATAGTTCTATCGCTGTGCGCAGACGTAAGATTTCGCCTTCCACATCTTCGGGTGTTACATTGTACTTCATGATGCAGAATTTGGATTGATCCAGCAGGTGTGCCTTGCCAATAGCCACTCCCTTTGATGCTGAAATTCCTCTTAACACGTTTGAATCCTTAGGTAGTTTTTTTGTAGATTAAATGAATTTTGAATCTTCATCCACTAATATAGAATAGATTTCGTCGTCGCTTTTAGCCTGTAGTATTGCCTCTCTTAGTTGGACATTTTTGAGAAGACGTGCAATGCGGGCCAAGGCTTTTAAGTGGAGCCCTGTTGAGTTTACAGGGGCTATCACCAAACAAACAAAATGGACCGGCTTTTTATCCAGAGAATCGAAGTCAAGACCACTGATAGAGCGACCAAATAAAGTGGTTATAGATTCGACCTCATCTGACTTTGCATGCGGGATGGCTACATTTTCTCCGATTCCTGTACTGCCAAGGTTTTCTCTCTCCATCAAAGATTTATGGAGTTCCTTGGGATTTTTTATGATTCCCTTTTGAGATAAAAAATCTGCAAGCTCTTGTAGAACATTTGCCTTACTGTTGTTTGCTAGATCGGAGATAATGAAATTCTTTTTTAGAATTTCGGTGATTTTCATAATGCGTTGGGATAAATTTGGTTTGTGATTATGCGAGAGGAAGATTTTTGTTTGTGCTTCCTTCTTTCATGCGTTTGGTCAGATTTTTTTCTTTGTGTTTCTTGATTTGCTTGTCTGTTTTTGCCAAAGCACTGTCAATGGCAGTGTACAAGTCTTTTGTTTCAGCTTCTCCAAAAATAGAGAGTCCTTTACCTTTTATAGTGATTTCTGCAATGTGTCGGTACTTTTCTACAGTGAGTATGACATGAATATCGGCTTCTTCCCCTAAATCATGGATGAGTTTTTCCATTTTCTCTTCCAAATGTCCTTGAATAGCGGGGGTAATCTCTATATGTCTTCCTGTAACTGTAAGCTTCATTATAGTATCTCTCCAATGAATGGCAAAAAATGGTACGAATGAATTTTGCTTGAATTAATTTTACTGGGCTAATGCGATATAAATATAATAAAGAATAATAACATTCCTTGATGCTTGTAAAAACCATAAAGACGAAAGGTTTTAACGTCGGTAATGCGTTGAAAAAAATTCTAGAAACATTTGAGTGAGGTAAGCCGCACCCCAACGGATTATTTGTAGTTTTCGTTCCCCTGCAATTCGTTCGGGTTCATCAAAAGGGATTTCACCAATGCGCATTTTCATTTTCGCAGCGCGAATGGATAGCAGAGGTTCTATACCCATCACCGTATTATATAGTTTTTCTACTCGATAGCTTTTTTCCTTCTCCAGACCTAGTTCGTAAAATAATTGAGTTCGATAGATTCGGTAAATCACCATACAGTCTGTATAAGGGTGCTTGTGTAATAGATGGATGATTACATTGAACATTTTATTCCCAAATGCTGTTATCAAATCATCATCGCTACTTTTTGCATCGTCTTTATATCGAGAGGCGATGACCATATCATAGCCCTTCTTGACTTCCTCAATCAATGCGGGAATAGCTGATGGAATGCAATTCCCGTCGGGACTGAATGTCAATACAAGGTCACCTTTGATTTTTGGAAATCCTTCAATATAGGCGTGGCGAATACCGGGTTTCGATTGCACAAAATACTCGTACCCCTCGGCTTCTAAATAATCTTGTGTGCCATCGGTGGAACCGCCGTCGCCTATTAAAATTTGGTCTACCCAGCCAGGCTCTATCTGAGGCATGATTGCTTTCAACCCATCAATCTCATTCAAAGCGAGAATGAATAGGGTTACTTTTGCTTCGCTTTTGTCTGAGGGATTGTTCACTTTTGGTCTCGTAAAGTTGTCATGATTCTCCATGATTGGTCGGGCTTTAGGGTTATCTCCAGATTTTGAAAAGTCATAAGGCTGGGAGTTTTAAGAGTATGTTCAGTCAGCTGGTTAGAGTTTCTTTATATCTCAAACCAGGCGTTTGCGCTTATTGGCTGGAGGGATGTTGAATTCTTTTCGGTATTTGGTAACTGTTCTTCTGGCAATCTTGGCATTTTTTTCTGCCAGTGCCAGGACCATTTGATCGTCGGTCAAAGGAGCCATGGAGTCTTCATTAGCTATGATTTCCTTAATCATATTTTTTACCCGAATTGAGGACATATCACTGCCCTGACAGGATTTTATCCCACTATGGAAGAAAAATTTTAGTTCAAAAATACCTTGAGGGGTATCTATATATTTATTGGTTGTGATTCTGCTGACGGTCGATTCATGCATTTCAATATCTGTGGCGACGTCTTTTAAAACCATAGGGCTTAGGTAGGCGAGACCTTTATCAAGAAAATCTTTTTGCAGTTTAACGATGCTTTTTCCCACCTTGTATATGGTTTGACTTCTTTGGTCAATACTTTTAATCAGCCACACTGCGGCCTTGAATTTTTCCTCAAGGTATTCTCGGGTTTCACCTTGCTGGGCTGTTTTCAAAAGATCATGATAATAGGGGTTTATTCTCAGTCGAGGCACTTCTTCGTCGTTAAGGAGTAAGTCATAACCATTTTCGGTTTTGACAACGACGATGTCGGGCACAACGTAATCGATTTTTTCCGAGGTAAAGAGATTCCCTGGTCTGGGATTGAAGTCGCGAATGGTTTTGAGTGCATCGAGAGCTTTGGCCAGGTCGATTTTTAATTCCGTTGCAATTTTGGGGAGGTAACGATCTTCCAGACGTTCGAGATAGTTTTCGATCAAATCTTCTACCAAGGGTTGGCGGGGTACAAGGGCTTTGGCTTGAATCATCAAGCATTCTTTCGGGGATCGAGCACCTACGCCAAGGGGATCAAAGGTTTGTATCAGACTCAAAACCCGCAAGACTTCTTCTTCCTTCTGGTTGCAATCTTCGGCTAGATCTGAAACGGAGACCTTGATGTATCCATCGCTTTGAATATTCCCGATGATGCTGAGTCCGATCATTCTATCCAGTTCATTGTCTACAGATAGTCCCAATTGCCATTGAAGATGCTCTGTTAAAGTTGTTTCTTTCTGGTAGGTTGCTTCAATAGAGGGCATTTCTGTGTAGCTGTCGGCGGACATACCGCCGTCTATATTTTTCTGGATAAAATTATCCCAGTCGATCTCTTGCTCGGCTACATTCTGATTGTCTTCTGTTTCGGATGCTTTGGGCTCGGGAAGATTTTCTTCAATAGAAAATTCTTGTACGGACGGTTCTTCAGTTTCAGTGGCTGTCTCCCCGGTGCCATCGAATGAATCGTCAGAATCTTGTTCTAAAGATTCGTCCGGGTTGCCATCATCAAATAATTCTTCCAGGAGGGGATTGTCTACGACTTCCTGACGGACCAGTTGCGCCAGTTCCAGTCGTGCCAAGGGCAATAGCTTGATAGCTTGCTGGAGCATGGGCGTCATGACCAACTTTTGGGTCATTTTCAGACCCAAACCCATTTTCATTTCCATGCCCATATTTGTTTGGCTCCGTTTAAAAGGTAAACTGATCGCCTAGATAGATTTTCTTTACCTTCTCATCCTGAGCAACGTCGAAAGGTTGACCGGAGGCGATGATTTCTCCCTCGCTGATGATGTATGCCCGGTCGGTTATGCTGAGGGTTTCTCGTACGTTGTGATCGGTGATGAGAATTCCAATTCCTTTGGCCTTCAATTGCCTGATGATCGATTGAATGTCTGCGACTGCAATAGGGTCAACACCAGCAAAAGGCTCATCCAGTAGCATGAAGGAGGGTGAATTTGCCAGCGCACGGCTGATCTCGACTCGCCGTCGTTCGCCACCCGAAAGGGTGTATGCTTTCGCATTTTTGATGTGCAAAATGTTCAGTTCTCTCAACAGCGCACGTGCTTTTTTTTTGCGTTCAAAGCTTGATATTATGTGTGAAACCAAAACCGCGATAATATTTTCATCAAACGTAAGCAATCTGAAAACAGAAGCCTCCTGTGGGAGATAGCCGATCCCTTTATGCGCTCTTTGGTGCATAGGAAAATGTGTGATGTCGGAATCATCCAGATAGACATTCCCCCCATCGGGTCGAGTCAAGCCAACGACCATGTAAAAAGTTGTCGTTTTACCTGCCCCGTTAGGACCGAGTAGACCAACAATTTCTCCTTTTTGTACATGAATGCTTATATCTTTTACAACTTTTCGGTTGCCGTAAGTCTTGCTCAGATTTTCCGCTCGTAATCCTTCCACGTGATAACTTTTTTGAAGGGGTTAACTGATGCCAAACGGTTGCTTGGTCTCCGGTTGGGGAGGATTAGGTGCGTTGAATGAACTGACATGCTCAGGGCTTTTTTTTTTATCGTCCTTGGACTTGGGAAACAGTTTCATGCGGACACGCTGATTCACTACAAAGCGATCCTTGTCGAGTAGAAAAATCATTTCCCGCCCCTCAATAATATCTTTCCCCTGCCATGCCTTTGCCTGAGGCGTTCCTGTAAGAATGATTTTTTGCATCGTGTCCAAGTACACCGCGCGGTCACCTTCCGCTCTTGTGTCACCACGGACGATTTTTACACTCCCGATAGCTACAATCTCCTGCGTCCCCTTTTTATCCTCCGTATTGTAAACCTCAAGCACATCCGATGAGATACTCAACTCACCCCATACGCCGTTGACATTGCCAGAGAATATTATTTTTTGACCACTGTTTTCCGAGCGCATACGGTCCGCAACTATTTCAATGGAAGACGGTTCTGCAGACTCTTGCGCTTGCGCCGAATAGAGAGGGAGGGCGAAGGCAATTGCGATGGCGAGGAGAAGCTTTATCCCGAATTTCATTATTTCTTCACAAGGGTGTTGGGCCGGTTACTTGAGGCTAAACGTCCGGCAAGCATGTCCGGGCCTCCTACAAGTCGCACATTCCCTTCAAGTTCAAAATCGTCGGTCTTATTCTGGAGAAGGCCAACGTCGGCAGATATACTGTACCTGGCACCATTATCGCGGTTCATGAAAATCTCTACCTGTTTTAAATGAGTCGTTTCCTCCTCATTATTGATTTGAGCTAACTGAGCCTGCAATTCCCATTCTTTCTTGCCATCGGATTCGTGACTCAGGTTGAAATTTTCAATCTGAACATCGACCCCTTTTTCAAGATTGCTCAATTGAATTTTTCCAACCGGACTTTCAAACCCAGGGAATAATTTATAACCCGCAACGACAAGAAGCGTTACAACGGTTAAAAGTAGAAAACCTCTGATTTTATTAATCATACAGGTTTTTAGATCAGCGGGTCCAAGTTGAATGCAATTGCCATACCAATTGAGATTTTGCCACAGGGGGGCTTTATTGTAAAGCAGAATTTGGCCAGTCTCTTGTACTTAGGCCGATAGGGCGGAAGTTGATGTGCCGGATATCGTCTGAAACAGGGCTTATCTCAATTTCCAGACGAGCTTTGATTTGAAAGGGATTGGATGCCGAGGGCGAACTTTGTTCGGTTTCATCGTTGGATGAATTTTTCGCAGACAGACGATCACTTGAGTCACCAGAGCGAGGCACCTCCAGTTTTTCAGCCCATTCGATCAATGTGATGCCATCTCCAAACAAGTATTCCTCCAAACCCAAGTTCTCAATGTCAGCCATAGATTCCAAGCGGTACAAATCAATATGATAAATGGGGTGATTCGCCTCATGCTCGTTGATCAAAGTGAAAGTAGGGCTACGAACAGGGAGCTCGGGAGAGAGACCCAGCCCACGACAAATCCCCTGCACCAGAGTGGTCTTTCCAGCACCCAGATCACCATAGAGAAGAACAATGTCACCCGGTGCGAGGTGCTTGCCGAATTGTACTCCCAACTCGAAAGTTTCCTGAGGGCTTTGGCATTCAAATTTCATAGCAGGCGGTAAAGCATCTTCGTTTGGGTTCATATAACCATTCATTCCGAGATAATTACAAGGGGCACATTTTATTTTTATCCCAATTTAACAAGAGCGCATTATAAATCTTTATTGACAGGAGAGGGCAGAAAACTGGAAAATATATGCGTAGAAGGAAAGTCAGGGAATAAAAGGAGATTTTTTTATATAATCAAGTTCGAGAGGCGGAGAAGTAGCCAACAAGCTCCGCTACACCGGACGCGAATTCGACCGCGAAACCGGCCTATACTACTACCGCGCCCGTTACCTCGACCCCGAAGTCGGTAGATTCAATACAGAGGACCCCATAGGCTTTGCAGGAGGGATCAATCTTTACACATACGCAAATAATAATCCGATCAATGGCAACGACCCCACCGGATTATTTTTTGAAGCAATCGTTGATTTTTTTGTCGGTGTCGTGACTGCTATAGCTGACGCTATAGGAAGTATCTTTGATGGTTTTGGTGGAGGAGATGATGATCCATCTGTTGATGCACAAGACATCGAAAGCGATCAAAATGCCAGAATCGCGGCAGAAAATCAAAGACGGCAAAAACAACCTGGGTCCAATGGATTTATACATCCAGAAAATTATGGTCCTGCTCCAAACATTTCTGCCGGTCCATCAACTAATGGTTTGGGCGAACAATATGCAGGAGGAGAACGTTATGTTGTTAGGTTTGTGCCGGGAGCGGGCTATGTTTGGACAGCTGCGGAAGTCATTTATTGGTCGTTTAAAGGACTCGGTGGTAAAGCACCTAAAGGAGGAACTGACGATATCTCAATTATACTTCCAATACAACCACCAAGAACCATAGAATCAATAGGACCACTTCGAAACCCCGGTGTTCTTTATGATAAATTTGATCGGGCAAATTCTACACCGGATGTTGATTCTGCAACTGAATTGAAAATGAAGTTTTTGTCAATCCAATTGTTAAGGATACTTAAACCACTTTTTTTATTAAAGTGAAAAATGAAAGTAATACAGTTTCTTTTAAATTTATTTAGAGCTTGCATGAAAGTCCCACAAGCACTTAGGGTAGGCCTTTGTACCCTAAAATCAGTTACTTTACAATCTCAGGAGAAATACGATGAAGCTTTGACAACATTGCTGAAAAATAAACCTATTTGTGAAGGAAAGGATTGTGAATATCATTTGAATATGGGGAGGATTTTAGCCAGAGGCAAAAAAGATTATGCCGGAGCCATTGTTGAGTATCAAAAGGCAATTCCCTTATTGAGAGAGGATGTAGCGATAAATCCTATTGATCGTCAATATTTACTTAATTGGGCGAAATATAATATTGGATTAAATTTTTGTATACTTGGAAAAGAAGAGGAAGGGAAACATTGGAAGAGCGAATCCACTAAGCATTATTTTGATTATAATAAAGTGTCAGATGTCATGAAAAGTGTATATATAACTAAAATTAAGGAAAATCATAAGTAGCAAGTTCCTTTATGATACGCCCCAGGTTTTCTAGACACCTTGCAGTTTCATTTTTTGCTGTCGTTCGTAA
>JAJDBG010000138.1 GCA_029261475.1 Nitrospinaceae bacterium | reverse complement strand
GGAGGCCAATTCTATTCAGGCGGATGATTTTGATTCGTTCTTTTCTCAGTTAAAGGAAAAATGCGAAATCTTGGGGCAATCGCGTCCAACCGCAGTGAACCTTGCCTGGGGCATCGAACGCATGTTGCGCGTGATTCAGGAGCACAAAACACTCTCTATGGGAATGCTGAAAAGGCGGATCAGAAAAGAAGCGATGAATATCTGGGATGAAGACATTTCCGCTAATAAAAGAATTGGAAAATTCGGGCAGGAATTGATTGAGGATGGCAATACGATTCTCACACATTGCAACGCGGGAGCACTTGCAACAGCAGGTTATGGCACCGCATTGGGTGTTGTTCGAGGAGCCGTTGATGCGGGTAAAAAAGTGAGTGTGATCGCTAACGAGACACGACCTTTTCTGCAAGGCGCACGTTTGACGGTCTGGGAATTGAAAGAAGACAATATCCCGGTTAAGTTGATAACGGACAGCATGTGTGGGCATTTCATGAATAGTGGTGCTATCGACAGAGTTGTTGTTGGAGCCGATCGCATAGCGGGTAATGGAGACGTTGCCAATAAGATCGGTACCTACATGGTTGCGGTTCTCGCGCAGAGGCACAATATCCCTTTCTACGTAGCCGCTCCTATTTCGACGCTCGACCTTTCACTCAGTTCTGGAAAGCAAATTCCTATTGAAGAACGGTCTGCGGGAGAAGTTGTCTCCATCAACGGCAAGCGAATCGCGCCACAAGGCATCGATGTGGGACATCCGGCATTTGACATCACCCCCAACGAGTTGATCACAGGCATCATTACTGACAAGGGCGTTGCCTATGCGCCCTATACGCAATCGTTGCGCATGCTTGCAGAAAAAAAATAAAATGAAGGCGATGATTCTGGCCGCAGGTTTCGGCTCCCGACTTCAGCCCTTGACAGGCCATTGCCCCAAGCCCTTGTTCCCAGTTTGCAATCGCTCCCTTCTGGAGCATTCTATGGAACTTCTGGAGAAAGCGGGCATTGAGTCGGTCGCCATCAATTTGCATCATCTGGCTCAAGCTGTGATGGATCGTTATCCGGCGCGTTCGTACAAAACTTTGGACCTGCGGTTTTTTGTCGAGGAAAAAATATTGGGAACGGCGGGTGGCATTCGTGCCGCCCAGGAATTTCTAGACGACGGCTCGCCCTTTCTGACGCTCAACTCCGATGTTCTTTCTGATGTGGATCTCAAAGCGGCATTGAAGTTTCATAAGGAACGCAAGTCGGCACTCACCCTGGTCGTACGACGTTACGGTCCGGAGGAAAGCTACCGTCCTATTGAGATCGACGCCACAGGGAAGATAGTGAATTTTTTGGGCACCCTTCCTCCCAAGGTCAAAGGCACAGGAGAACGTGTCATGTTCACTGGCATTCAGATCATGGAACCGGAGATTTTTTCACGCATTCCCGCGGGTCAATTTTGTGGGACTACAGAAGATATTTTCCCTCAAATGATTCGAGAGGGAAAACCAGTCTACGGATATTTGCACGAAGGATATTGGCTCGATGCGGGAACCCGTGAAACTTATCTGCAAGCTAATTTTGATGGCTTGGATAGAGAAGCTGATACCCAAAAGTCAAAAAAACCTGAAATCGTAGAGCCTGTGTTGATTGGGGAAAATTGTGAACTGTCACCGACTGCAAGAATAGGGCCTTACGTGGTATTGGGAGACAATTGTAAAATTGGTCCCGGCACTAAAATAGAACGATCGGTTTGCTGGAATGGGACCGTTATTGAAGAAGATTGTCAGGTTGAAGGCAGTGTGATCGCCAGCCATCTTGTCTCTGGCTCGTCGGCGAAAGCAGGCTTGATCGGGCAAAGCGATTGAAGCATCAAAAAGACCGGTGGGATGAAGCGTCCTGTAGTTTATGGCAGGGCAGAAGTGCGTGAGGGCGGATTGTCCTTGCTATTTGGCATGAGCCTCGCTATATATGAAAGAGATTTTGAAGTTCCCATCCGAGAGCAAAAAATTACCCCAAGCAGAGATCATTATGATCCTCTGTCACACATAAAATATCTGATTAACGAGGGAGGATAGATGTCGTCAAACGAAAAAGAAAAAGCCTTGGAATTGGCATTTTCTCAAATCGAAAAGCAATTCGGTAAAGGTTCCATCATGAAGTTGGGCCAGGCTGGAGCGCTGAAAGGAATTGACGTTATATCCACAGGGTCTATTACCCTGGACAACGCGTTGGGAGTGGGTGGTGTTCCGCGATCCCGTATCGTCGAAATTTTTGGCCCCGAAGGATCGGGAAAAACCAGTCTCACCCTGCATATCATTGCCGAAGCACAAAAGGCCGGTGGCACAGCCGCTTTCATCGACGCAGAGCATGCGCTGGACCCTAAATACGCTCAAGCCCTGGGTGTCAATCTTGACGAACTGCTTTTGTCGCAACCCGATACGGGAGAACAAACTCTGGAAATCGCAGAAGTGCTCGTTCGTAGTGGTGCGGTGGATGTTATTGTTGTCGATTCTGTTGCGGCGTTGGTACCCAAAGCCGAGTTGGATGGCGATATGGGCGACTCGCATATGGGACTGCAAGCTCGTCTGATGTCTCAAGCCATGCGTAAATTGACAGGGGTTGTCAGCAAGTCACACACGACACTGATCTTTATCAACCAGATCCGCATGAAAATCGGCGTGATGTTTGGTAATCCAGAGACGACCACAGGCGGCAACGCTCTAAAATTCTATTCCTCCGTCCGTATGGACATTCGACGGATTGCGGCGATCAAAGAAGGCGAAAACGTTGTCGGTAATCGCACGCGAGTACGAATTGTGAAAAATAAAGTGGCTCCGCCCTTCAAGGATTGTGAATTCGACATCATTTATGGAGAAGGAATTTCCAAAACCGGTGATCTGCTCGATTTGGCTGTGGCTCATGATCTCATCAACAAAAGTGGAACCTGGTTTTCTTACAACGAAAACCGCATTGGGCAAGGTCGTGCAAACTCAAAGAGATTTTTGAAAGAAAATCCTGATATTTACGATGAGTTGTATGTGAAATTGAGAGAAATACTCGGATTTGGGGCTGACGGCAAACCCGAAACATCTGCTCCGGCTGATACCGATGCTAATGCGGATACCGAGACAAGCAGTAAGAAAAAGGGAAAATAGCAATTTGGCGTTAAAATGAGCTTTCAGGAAGAGAGGAAACGAGCGCGTTCCATCGCCTTTAAGTTTCTCGCCTACAAGAATCGAAGCGTTAAGGAAGTCCTCGACCAGCTCAAAAAAAAAGAAATTACCGAAGACTGCGCTCAGGCAATTGTCGAAGAGCTAAAAGAACTGAAGTATGTCAATGACTCCGAGTTGGCTCATCAATGGGGGCGGTCCCGGATTAAATCCCGCCATTGGGGTTCCCGCCGATTACTGCAGGAACTCGCACAAAGAGGGATAAGGGGCGAAACGGCGAGCACTGCCCTGCGTGATTTATACGAAGAGTTTGACGAGTTCAAGATCGCTTCAGCCTGTGCTGTGAAAAAAATTCAGTCCATGAGTCATTTGGACAATGAAAAGCAACGCAAACGATTGGCTCCTTATCTTCAGCGCAAAGGTTTTCCCGTAAGCATCATCTACGAAATTGTTCACAGTCTCCTGCCCCCCTTGGTCGAAGATGATTGATTCCCTACAGCAAATCAGCAATACCCCCTTGTTATTCCAATGCGCGGTTATTTTCACTTTTGGTCTACTCGTCGGTAGTTTTGCCAACGTATGTATCTATCGATTGCCCCAAGAACAATCCGTTGTTTTCCCCGGTTCCCATTGCACATCCTGTCAAACCCCGATACGGATGATAGACAACATCCCTATCTTGAGCTTTGCCCTGTTGGGAGGAAAATGCCGCCAATGCAAAGCAGGAATTTCCTGGATTTATCCCTTCATTGAGTTGATCACCGCAGTCTTGCTGACAGCAGGGTTTCTACAATTTGGCTGGAGCTGGAAGTTCGCTATCTTTTTCGTTCTGGGTCCCACCCTCGTCATCATTACAGCGATTGATATCGAGCATCGAATCATTCCCAACATCATCACCCTGCCGGGAATACTGTTTGGCTTGGCGGGAGGGATTTACCTGGAAGGCGTTTGGCCTGCTGTGATAGGGCTTTTCTGCGGTTCGGGATTGTTTCTTCTCATTGGTGAGATTTATTACAAATTGCGGGGCGAAATAGGTATGGGCATGGGTGACATAAAATACATCGCTGGAGCAGGAGCCTTATTGGGCTGGCAGAAGACTTTTCTTGTTATTTTTCTCGCCGCATTTTTGGGTTCTATCGTTGGTCTTGCCGGTATGCTGAACCAACGCCTGAACGGTATGAGCCAAATCCCCTTTGGCCCCTTTCTTGCCGCAGGAACCCTGGTTGCTTTTTTTTGGGGAGATGAATTGGTTCTGCTTTACCTGCAATCAGTTGTCCCAGAGGGTTAGGATGATTTCAGTTGGAATTTTTTATATGTGAGTTTAAAATCTAGATATATGCCGTCAATTTATAGAGGAGCTTGCGTCGCCTGTGGAAAATAATGATACCGAGAATTCCGACCTCAGCATCGAAGTCCTGAACTCAAAAATCGAAGAGCTTTCGCGTGAAATTGAAACGATTAACGATGCTTTAGGTGATCGGCAAACAGAAAGCACGACATTAAGAATCCTGCTTTACACGGGTTTGAGCGTTCTCCTCGTTGGTTTTATTCTCTTTACCCGCACTGTCCAGCAAGCGCAATTGGAAAATATGGACTCCAATCTAACGGGCATACAAAACAAGATCAACCTGGACATGATCGCCTTCCAAAGAAACCTCCTCAAAGAAGTCGCGCTTGTAAAAGAAATGAAAAAAGAATTGGATGAGATCAAGCAAAAGGAAAAGTCTGACGAAAGCAAGTAACAAAGCTTCCTGCCTTATCTAAGCAATTGAATTTGTCATTACGAGGAGGCTGTAAGCCGACGCGGCAATCCAGTTTGCTGATTTGCTCGGGAAAAGAAATGAGGAAAAATATTGGGTAGAATGGATCGCCACGCTCCTTGCGGTCACTTGCGATGACGAGCGATTTTATCCTTCCGATCAAAGCATATTTTTTGGACGCTTGTCATCCTGAACAATCCCTGCTATTGATTTTTTGTTATTAGCAAGATTCAGGCGATGCGGTTTAGCAGACTTCCAGAGCTTCGTTCGTTGATTTGATTTTGGATGCCAAGGGAACGGATGGATGCTTCGAAGCTCGTCAGGCTTCGTTGCAGGTTGCTGATTTCTGCGGCAATGTCGGCATCACCCAGATTCGACTCGGCTTCTGTAAGGTTTTGGACGGTTGATTCCAGTCCGCGTGTAGCACTGGAGAGACGGTTGGAAACCGCTCCCACTTGACCTCGACTTGCGGAGATGGTTCCTATTGCCTGATCGAGATCGTCAATGGCCTGCAAGGCACCTGCCGAAGTGGAGAGATCGGTATTGTCGATACCGAGACCCTGACTAGACACATCGTCCACAACATTCAGGTTGATTTGGTTTTCCGGTCCGCTACCCGAGCCTACTTGAATGTTCACCTGGCTGGAAGCACCCGACCCGAGTGAGCCGTCGAGTAGATTCTGACCGTTAAAATTGGAGGTTTGTGCGGTGCGATCAATTTCCGCCCGAATTTGGTTGAACTCCTGATTGATGGCTTCGCGTTGGGTGTTGTTGAGAGTTCCATTCGCAGACTGGCTTGCCAATTCGCGTCCGCGTGCTAATAGATCGCCGATGCCACCTAAGTCGCTGTCCACAGTTCGAACAAAGTTGCCCCCTGTTTCTGCATTTTGAACCGATTGGGTCAGAGTTCGAATTTCTGATCGCAATTGTTGAGACAAGGCGTTGCTGGCAGGATCGACCCCCGCATTGGTCAATCGACGTCCAGAGCTGATTCGGGCTAAAGTGTCGCGTATGCCGGAGCGGTTGTTTTGGATGGAATTCAGTATGTTGTTCACATTTCCGAAAGGACTCGATTCTGCCATTTTTAAATCTCCCGACAACAGAAACACCGTTGTCTGTTAATATCGGTTGAAAAAAAGGGGGACTCTTTATAGAATACTTCTGTCGTCTGGTAATTTGCAAGTTTCTAAAGCGATTTTACCGATAAAGCTAAAAGAAGAGAATTATAAATAGTTCCTACCTCATTTTAATTCCAAACCCTCCCAACGCTATGAAAATTATCGTCAATGGAAAAGAAATACCCGCTCTACCCGGAAGTCAAGTCAGAGATATTTTGACGGCTGTATTGAGCAAGGATGATACTCCGAACAGTTTTATTGCCCGTCTTCTTATTGATGGCAAAGAGGTACCCATTGACTCAGATGAAATCAGCACCCGTCTCGTATCCGAGATTCAAACCCTTGAAGTTGAAATCAATTCTATGGATGAATCTTTGAACAAAAATATTGCCAATGCGCAGGATTATTTGACGCGTCTCCTGCCAGGAATAGAAAAGGCGGCGGAATTATTTCGAAATGAAAATGAAGTAGAGGCAAATAAATTTTTCGTTCGTATTATTGATGGCATCGATTGGTTGTCACAGGTACTGCAAGTGGTTGTCGCCGCACAAGGTCTGAATGCAGAGGAACTACGCATCGATGGAAAATCAATGAAAGATCGCCATGACTTGCTGATAGATTTGACCGGAAAAATGGTGGAAGCTAACAAAAACAAGGACTGGGTTCTTTTAGCCGATTTGCTTGAATACGAAATTCTCCCTTATTATGAAGAATGGGAAGGTTTGCTTCCCCAATTGATTTTGGATTCCTCAAAGGATTCCAGCAACTGATTTGGCATTCCTCATAAAATATCTGGCGGTTTTACCCGCTCAGGCCTACCTTTACAGAACGCGGTAACATTTTGGCAACAGCTTTTTAGGAAATTTTTTGTGGGTCGTTAAGCTGACCCTGACGAAAAAGTGTCTCTCGGTCCCTGTAAAATCAAAACAGGAGAGACTTCGCTGTCTGCAAAATGGGCCCAAAAAGCTGTTTTTGGGTCACTTGCAAAAAAAAACTCAAAAAAACAAAAAAAGCGCTAAAGTTTCAGTAAAATCTACCGATAAAGAAAGCGTAGAGCTAAAACCTTTTTCCGCCCTTTAGAATGTTGCAATTTCGTAACATTTTATTTTTTCTTACTTTAGGCGGGAACGGCATGAGAGAAGCTACACTGTTTATCGGAGCAAATGCTGTAAACTTTAAAAAAAAGATATTAATTTTATATTTTTTTAGTTGTCCTGTTTATCTGCAATTTGTCAGCTCAGTATGTGGCTTGTAATGAGATCCATTCATTTTTAAATATTTTGATAGATTTTACTCTGACGGTTGTTGTCAGAAAATCAATTTGGAGGATTTATCATGGCGGAAGAAACCAATTTTACACCAATAACATCGGAACGAAGGCCTGCTCCAACTCAAGAATCTACCGTCAGGAATGCTTCGGCCAGACAAGATAATGAGCAGAACAACCGACGTGCAGATATAGAAGAGCGAGATGTCGAGGGAGGCAGTGACCGAGTTGTTATCACTCAGGGTGCGATTGATTTGAGCCGTGGTGGGGGTTCGGGAACGCCTGAAACGCAAGCTGTACGTGCAACGGTGGAGACAGAAAGGGGCAATAACCTGACGAATCGTTCTTCGCCATTGCAGGAAAATGAGCCTCCTGATCTCACATTCAGAAATTTAAATGGATCTCCAAATCCAAACGACAATGAGGTGGAGCAAGCTTTACAGAGGAACCCTGTCGACAGTGCTGTTCGCTCCAGTCGTGTCATAACTGAGAATAATCTGGAGAGAGTGAGTGCTGGTGATGCTGTGGAACAACGAAACGCAGACAACCAGACAGAATCGGTAGAACAACCGCGACCGGCTGAAGGTCCTGAACGAGGAACCGATACCACTCAGAATCGAGTCGAATCTCAGGAAACGCAAAGTCAGGAAACGCAGGCTAGCGAAGAAGTTGTGAGAGAAGAAGCAAGTCAGGAACAAACTGATAATCGGACCCGAGAGCAACAAGGTGAGGGGAGTAATCCTACTGCGGTCCAATCTGAAATTGGTCAGAACCTTGATAATCTAGTATAAGTTGCCGCGCCCACCGGCATTGCCGTGCGGGCCATCCACAGATGTTTAGCGCTTAAGAGGAGTAAAGCTTTAACCGAGAGATTCCCCAATACTTGGGAGGTGGAGGGGATTCCATATTCGGCTAATCATGTAGCGTCGTTGCGACCCTGAATGCAAACGACATACATACCCCTGGAGATTTTGCCTGCCGGAATACGTTCGGACTTTGAGGGTGCGTCAACACCCCTTTGATCTGTAACGTTTCCACGCAATACTGGCGGCGCGGGCGTTGTATCTTATAGATCTCACCAGGAAACCATTCTGCCTCCCTGATGATAGTTACCCTATCGTCAGTTGAATAAAAACACTTTAGGGATTTGTTGATTTTTATTTCGCAATGCGTTCGACTTTGTAATTAGGGTTAGCGAGTTGCTGATAAAATTGCAACGAAATCCCGTTTTGAGAACCTCTGACAATTTTTGAATTCAGGGTTTGATCTCGCCAAGTTTCAATAGTTAGGCGAAAGACCAAATCAGGATTTCGGAGGCGCTCTGTAACCCTATCGGGCAATTTAATTGCCTGCTTGAGGAAACATGGCGTCCAACGGAATCCTATCGGCGAGCCAAAGCACGGGGCTATTTTTAAAGACTGATACGGCGCAAAGCCGAGTCAAGTCCCGTATCTCTGTAACTAAGAGTGAAGGCCGTAAGAATCTAGAAGAACCTACCTCCAACAGAAGTGAAATTGTTCTCAATTCACTCACCTCCGGTCGTGCGCCTTCATTATCGGTATCTGGTCCTATTGCGGCCTTTCGCGTCAACGATGCGATTCGCCTTCTAAATCAAAATAATAAATCGACCGAGTCACCCACAGTCGTTGCATTGAAAAGGTCTCCTCGTTTTGGAGGACTACAGAGCAATCGGCTTGAAGGTGTCCGTGTTTCCTTAAATAACCTCGCAAGTTCGGTTGATGAACTTCTGAGCGATGAAAGCCTGAACACTCGTAAAGGCAAAAATTCGCGACGCGACTTGGTCGAACTGTCTGTGAGTAGAACAGCGACCCCTTCCATTTCCAAGTTGGTTCCTACCCGACGCGCTGTAGAAAACACATTGGTTTCAGACAAGCAAAGTTCTCCGACCGCGTTGGGGAGGACGGGTAGTTTTTCTGTGAATGGCTTTAAAATCAATGTCGTTGCGAGCGATTCCATTTTCGAAATACGAGACAAAATCAATTTTGGGGAAGACGCTAATAAAAATGGACGACTGGACGGGCCCGAAGATTTAAACGAAAACGGTGCGATTGATATCATCGACGTTGCTCCCCGTGAATATGGAGCCGGGCGTTATGTCATCGAAGACAGTAATGGGAACGGAGTTCTGGATCCCGACGAAGATACCAATGGAAACGATAGGTTGGATGGTGGAAGTGACGAAAATAACGTTTCTGCTGTGATTTATAATGATCGCTTGGTACTGACTGGTACCGCTGGAACGGATAAGAAAATCGACCTGCTCGATCCCGATGGAATTTTGCTTGAACTGGGGTTTTTTGAACTCAATAGCAAAGGTTCACCCATCCTGAAGGAGAGGCAATTCGACCTCACTGATCTGTCTGTAAACCCTGCCGGGAATTTGATAAAAAATCCCGTATTTGCGCAAATTGAACTAGACGATCAAACCTTGGAAAGCGATAGCAATAAATTTTCATCTGCGATAGAAGGCGTTGAAATCACCCTCAAACAATCCTCCGACGACACGGTTATTCTCAAAGTATTGCTCGATGTGGAGCAGACCTCGAAGCAAATCGAATCATTTGTTGGTTTTTTTAATGATGCGGTTGCAAAAATAAACGAGACCCTTGTTGGGTCTCGCGCCTTTGCAGGGGACATCAACATTCAAAATATTCGTAATGATTTGGTTGAAGAAACACAACAAAATACCAAAGAGCTGGATCGTAGAAATGAAAAAATCTCCGCCCTGAATTTGTCCACGGAAAATAAGAAAAAAATTGGTTTGAGTATCAAAAATACAGAGAAACCCATTCAGGATGAGGTCGCGATTTCTTCCACACTGGAAAATATCAAACGAGATTTGTCCTTTAGTGCCAGAGAATCGGATGTCTTATTGGAACGATTGACTTCTTTCGGAATTCAATCTCTCGAAGACGATAATTTTAAAGTCGATCCCGTGGAATTGAAACGGGCCCTTGCGATCAACACCGACGAGGTTCTTGACCTTTTCCTGAATGAAAAAACCGGGATTCTCCCGCAATTAAAAACCAAACTGGACGAAATATTAAAGGAAGGTTTAGGGGATCTGGATATCAAAGAAACCAAGATCAACATCAGCACTTCTGCGCCAAATATTTTAGCAAAAGAGTTTCAGAATTTTTTTGAAAACCGGGTGTTCGAAAGCACGGTACAAAACTTAATAACGGTGGCTTGAAATGAGCAAAACAGATAAGGCCAGCAGGGCAATCAAAATGCTGGAATATGAAAAAAAGATTTACGAATTTCTTCTGGCCCGAATGGCTTTGCAAGAACAAGCCATTGATGCAGAAGATGAGCCAGCGTTGTTGGAAATTCTTGATGAAAAGGAACGCGCGATCGAAAGTTTGAACAAAAAAGACGAGAGCCTGCGGAAGTGGAGTTCCACCTTGTCAGAATTGGACCGAGCAGAGATGGAAGAAAAAACGCGAACGCTGAGAGCGGAAATTGAAAAAACGCTACAAGAAATTGTCGAGTTGGAAGAAATTTGCGAGAAAAAAATTCAATCCAAAGGCAGTCGAATGGGGAACAGACTGACTGGGTTGAAAAAGGGAAAGGTTTTGTTGAAAGGCTACAACATTCCCACAAGGATCAAACCAAAAATTTCAAAAAACGTTTAAAGGACGTCGAGTGCTATGGACTTTTCAATCACACCTTCTGCTAAAGTCTTCAGGAGTTATCAAACTCAGGAACGATATGGCGAACTGAACAAAAAACTCAGCGTGAAAATTGTTCAGGGTCAAGTAGACACGGTCAGTATATCGAGCAAAGCTTTGGAGTATTTTGAAAAAGGGCCACCGCCCGAATCCGTGTCGAACTTTGAGTCCTCTGTCGAGCCGAGAGTCGTAGACGAAACGTCTGTCGAAAAACCCGAAGGCGGATTCCAGGCCTTCGACTTCGGCTCCCCCGAGTTCAGCCCAACCTGACCAGCGTGAGGCTGGACTCTAAGTAAACAATTGCATCTCACATATCGAGCGCAAATTCTCTATTTCCCGCAGGCGTTGCCTGCCCCGCCGGAGCGGGGTTCCCCTTAGCACTATCCAAATTTAAAGGAAGGATTTGTTGACTGGTTCTATTCATAGCAGGCTAGGCCTGCT
>JAJDBG010000137.1 GCA_029261475.1 Nitrospinaceae bacterium | reverse complement strand
ACGAGGGTGGGGAGCCAATCTACATACAAGCTCAAGGCTTAAGGGTGTATCGGCTTCCCCAGAGAATCAGCTATCACTATAAACAATTTGTGTTAATCATGCTGTGTTTTAGCTAGATGTTTAATATACAAGGGTGTCAATTGGTAGGGTGTCAATAAGCGTAGCGCATTACACCGCACCGATTATAAAACCACCTATTTAACATCAAATTATTAGCTGACCTGATGAAAACAAAATGATTGGAGGTGTTGATTGTAATTTATGGTGCAATGCCCTGCGGTTATTGCACCCTACGATTCTACGGTTCTTGGTGCCATTTCAGGTGATATCGCAGTCAGGTAGGGTGTCAATTGGTAGGGTGTCAATAAGCGTAGCGCATTGCACCGCACCGATTATAAAATCATCTATTTAACATTAAATTATTAGCTAATCTGATGAAAACAAAATGATTGGGGTTGTTGGTTGTAATTTATGGTGCAATGCCCTGCGGTTATTGCACCCTACGATTCTACGATTCTTGATGCCATTTCGGGTGATATCGCAGTCAGGTAGGGTGTATTTAATACCATTATGTTTGTGGTGCGTGGAACGCACCCTGCCAATTGGATACTAGATAATTTTGTGCGCAGTCATTTTACAACCAAAAAAGTACCAGCTGTAGCACTTGGTATCATTGAAAAAGCTTTGTCTCTTGATGATATTTTTAAGATGCAAATAGCAATATTGAGGGTATAAAATCAGGATGTCACCGCTGACCCAGTGCCAACGCCAGTAGCTCGACGCTTTTACGGCCACCTCCTGTGCATGGCGGATTACTAATTCCCGCAAAAATCAATCCAGTTGCCAGTCTTGTAATTATCTCTGACACGCGTAATATCGAGATCAATTAGAACTGTCCTTTTACTTGTTGTGCATTTTCTTACCGCACTCGCAAAGCTGATGGGGTGTGCGGCCGAGCAAGGTCGAAGATTCCAGCGGGTGGAAATTACGTCCCGGCAAGGCAGGTCAACCAATGGAAGCCACTATATTATGATGTGAGAGATCAGTGTCATATCGCTGCTCCGGGGTTGTAAAGCATGGCATGTTAGACACATGGCAATGCAATTATTGCTGGAGAGAATATTAAAATGACAATTGTCAGTTCGGATTATGAAGATGCGGAGGGAGAAGTTTAGAGTGAAACCTTTAGTGCTGTTTTAAGCATGTCAACATTGAACGGAGAATGGAACGCCTTGAGTATTGAGAAAAAAGATGGGGTGGTGTTGAAAAACAGGGAGCTTCTAGCAGAGGAGCATCTTGAATTTAGTGCCCTAATTCGGTTATTATTTAAGCAAATAGTAACCACCAGTGTATTAGTGCTTTATTGTCTTTTGGGATTCGCATGAGAAAAGAACACGCTTGGAAAGCACTCGAATATCAACAAATACGCATGAAGCAAATGCATCTGGCTGAAATGTTTGCCGCTGACCCCCAACGTTTTGAGCATTTTTCCCTTCAATTTAAAGATATATTAGTTGATTTTTCCAAAAATCATATCAACGAAGAAACATTGCAACAACTATTGGATCTGGCGCGTGCCTGTGGGCTGGAAAAAGAGCGTGACAGATTATTTGCCAGCGAGCATGTGAATAGTACGGAAGATCGTGCGGCGATGCATATGGCATTGCGGCACCGTTCCTCAAAGCCAGTTATGGTTGATGGCAAGGATGTAATGCCGGAAGTTCGCAGAGTTCTTGTGCAGATGGCTGAATTTTGCCATGCTGTGCATTCGGGCGATTGGCGGGGTTCTACTGGAAAAAAGATCGAGAACGTAGTGAGTATCGGTATTGGTGGTTCTGACCTCGGCTCTGATATGGCGATTAAAAGCCTTCAGGCCTATGCCGTACCTGGGATCAAGGTTCATTGCGTATCAAACGTAGACCCCAGTCACCTGACCAGAACCCTGCACGGCCTTACTCCAGAAACAACGTTATTTATCATTATCTCCAAGACCTTTACCACGCTTGAAACAATGACTAATGCTCGGCATGCGCGACTATGGCTGCTTGGCTCAGGATGTGCTGAGACTGATATTACGCACCATTTCGTGGCGGTTTCAACAAATACGCAGGCTGTCGCTGATTTTGGTGTTGATCCAAAAAATATGTTCCAATTCTGGGATTGGGTTGGTGGGCGTTACTCAATGTGGAGTGCAGTCGGGCTTCCTATCGCTTTATCAATTGGAATGCCGCGTTTTGAGGAGATGTTGGAAGGTGCTTATGAAATGGACCAACATTTTTTAGAGACAGATTTTGATAAAAATATTCCGGTAATTTTGGCTCTACTGGGTGTTTGGTATATAAATTTCTGGGGTGCCACAACCCATGCTGTTATTGTTTATAGCCAGCAGATGCATCAATTTTCTGCATTTTTGCAGCAATTGGTGATGGAAAGTCTGGGTAAATCGGTTACGCACGATGGCAAGGCAGTAAGTTATTCGACCTCACCCGTGACATGGGGCAAACCAGGCACAAATAGTCAGCATGCGTTTTTTCAGATGATTCATCAAGGCACTCAAATAATTCCGGCTGATTTTCTTGCACCAGCTTGCAATGGCGATGGAACAACAGAACAGCAGCAACAGCTCATTTCTAATTTTATTGCCCAGACTGAAGCCTTAATGAAGGGTAAGTCACTGCAAACAGTGGAGCAAGAACTTTCAATGGATGGGCAATCATCCTGTATAATTTCAAGGTTGGCGCCACATAAGGTATTTCCTGGTAACAA